>RFRI01000164.1 GCA_009924535.1 Verrucomicrobiota bacterium | reverse complement strand
GATCCAGCGAGGGTCAGTCCATAGCTACCGACGATCGGTGAATCGAAGGAGGCCAGTCGGCTGATGCCCGCCGTGTCATCCGTGTTCAGGGTCGCGCCATCCGCGACGAGAGTGATGGCAATACCGGCACCGACGTTCAGGTCGGAATCGAACGGCCTGACCGTGGCGGCACCCCAATTGAAAGTCGCCACCCCGCCGGTCGTGGTCGTACCGATATTCGATGCATCCGTGAAGGTGTTGGCCACGGCCAAGGTGCCGGCGTAGCCGTTGCCCTGCCCCGTCGAGATGCCGTTGAGGCGCAGCTCGCCGCCGTTCAGGTTATAGGTACCCTTGGTCTGCGCGGGAACGCCCGCGTTGGTGGTCTGATTGTAGGCCAAGCTCAGGCTGAAGGCGTTGTTACCATACAGAAGCCCAAGCGTGGCATCGCTGACGTTGATACCCGTCCCGATCGTGACCGTGCCGGAGTTCTGGGTGAAGGTACCCTGCGAGAAGTCGCGCACGCCCAAGGCAAGGCCTTGGTAGAAATTGACCACAGAACCAGCCGTGGTCATCGAGCCGATCGCGCCGTTCTTGCCGCCGATGATAGTGGCGCCGTTCACGCTCAAGGTACCGCCGGTCTGGGCGTAGGTCGCGCTGGCGGCCATCACGCCGTCCTGGCCGATGACGAGAGCGGTCGTAGCCGGGCGATTCACCGTCAGAGTGCCGCCGCTCTGCGTGCCTGAGAAACTGCCAGCCCCGCCGAATACCAGGTAGTTGCCGGCACCGGATGTTCCACCGACGGCGAAGGTGCCGGCCTGAAGGTCGAAATCGGCGCTTCCGGCGGACAAGAACGCCGTATTCGTGATCGAAGCAAGGGTCGATGAAGCAAACAGGACGTTGGCACCGGTCGCCGAAAAAGAACTGGTGGAGCCGGACTGGACATATTTTCCGTAGGTGTTGGCGCCATCGCCCACCTTGAACGTGCCCGCCGTCATGCTGATCGCGCCGGTGTTCGTGAAGACGATCGAATCATTGCCGGCGTTGGCGATACTGATGCCGCCCTTGGAGGCGAAAGTGATGCCTCCGGCGTTGCTGACCTGGCGAGAAGCCCCAGGGAGGCCGCCTTCGAAGAGGAGGTAGTCGGTGTAGGTGTTGCTCGCGAAATTGATGGCTCCGGTCGAGGCGATGGCGAAGCCGCCGGTACCGGTGCCGGCGATCACCCAGGCGGTGGAGGCGGTGGTGCTGTTGTCCGCGAGATTGCCCGTGAGCGTGACGTTGCCGGCGCCCTGGATATGTAGGTAATTATTGGCCGTGGTCGAACCGATCGTGCCGGCGCCCGCCAAAGTGAGGCCGTTAGCGCCGACGAAGAGCAGCGCATTGGTGTTCAGCTGCTGAGCCGAAGCCACCGACAGCGTGACCGCACCGGCCGAGCTATCGATCTTGAGGCTGTTCAGGGCCTGGGTCGCCGTGATGGTCGTGTCGGCGACCATATTGTAATTCGTCGTCGCAACCGCCGCCGAGGCCGGAAGCGTCGTATAGGTCCCGCCGTTGGTGACATAGTTCAGGATGGACGTGCCGTTGACGACGGCCCAGTCGTTGCCGGCGGTGGCGAAGCCGTTGGTCGCGGCGGTACCAGCCATGATGCCGTTGACATTGACGGCGGCGCCGCTGGCCGTCGCGGAATAGGTGACGCCGGCGGTCGGGGCGAAATCGATGGTGCCGAAGACGGTGTTCGTCGCGAAGGCGCCGAAGTTCACGGCCAGGCTGGTACCAACGTTCGTGGCGCTCACGCGCGTGATACCGTCCTTCTGGGTGAAGGTGGCGAAGGTCTGCGTCGAGCCGACCAAAGCCTTTCCGACGAAGCTGAGCGAGCCTCCCTGCGAGAGCAGGATCGCGGTAGGATCGACCACGTTGGCGGGTGTCGCCATGTTGCTGAAGTCAAACGTCAGCGAGCCGCCTTGGATGGCTACCGTCTTGCCCGCATCGTTGAAGGAGGCAGTCGGTCGATAGGTGAGCGCACCGGTTCCAGACTTGGTCAGATCGATGGCGCCGGAGTAAGCATTGACGACGATGTTGCCACTTCCGCCAAAAGTGCCTGCGGCCGTATTGGTGAGATTGGCGATGGTGAGGGTGTCGGCGTCGGAATTAATCCTCCAGTAGCCGCCGCCCGAGACCGCTCCGGTGATGAGGTTATTTCCGGATATGTTGCGCAACACGCCGGTGTTCTTCAGCATCCACCCCATGTTGTTGTTACCCGAAGCCGTGATGGCGAGGTTGTTGGGCAACACGATGCCGCCTTCGAACTCCAGGGCGGCCCCGAGGGTCATGGTGATGGTATTGGCCGCCACTGCGCCGAAGGCGTTGGTACCCGCCAGCCTGACCGTCCCCTGCTCCACGTTCATGGTTCCGGTGACCGTCGCCGCGCCGGAGAGCTTCAGCTGGCCGTCGCCGAATTTGCTCAAGGTCTGACCGGTGGCATTGAAGAAGGCCAGCGGGGTGCTGATGTTCAGGACATCGGTGAAGCCGTCGACGCGGAGGACGGCGTCGGTCGAAGCAGCGGTTCCGAGCTGAAAGGCGGCGCCACCGCTGATGGTGGCCGTGCCGCCGCCGGTCTTGAGGACACCTGCGGTGCCCAAGGTGAGCGTCGCGCCGGACGCAAGCGCCACCGAGGCGCCACCGTTCAGCGCCAACGTGCCGATGGTCGTCGTCGTCTGCGCGGTCAGCGAGCCGGTGGAACTGACCAAGGTGTGATTGGTCGAATCACCGATGTTCGCAAGCGAGGCGGTCGCGGAGGTGACATTGTTCGTGCCGGTGTCCGTCGCGTAATTGATCGGTCGGAGATAGTTGCCGGCATCGCGCGTGACGTAACTGCTTCCATTCCAGAAGACGCCCTGATTGACGACATAATTGGCGATATCGATCTTGTTGGTGCTGCTCGGAGCGCTGTTCACCCCGGTGATACCTAGGAGCAGTTCGCTTCCGGCCGTACGGGCATACCCGGTGAAGGTGAGGCTGAGGCTGTTCCCGGTGGTATTGTTGAGCTGAACAGTCGGTCCGACACCCAGCGCCGTCGTCAAGGCGCCGAAGGCCTGGCTGAGCGTTCCGGTGGTCGCGCTATTATCTAGCACGAGTAAGTTGTTGTAGAGCAGCGAAGAGACCCCGGTCGATGCGGCGGCGGTGAATGCGACCGGATTCGTCCCCTGGAAAGGATTGGCCAGATTCCCGGCATAGATCGGCATGATCCTGGCGATTCCCGCGCCGGAGTTGCTGGTCGAGCTGCCGACCCCCTGCAGGGTGAAGGTTCCCGTGCCGGTGTTAGCCGCGCCTTGGAGGACCACGTTGCCGCCATAGCGGCCGTAGCCGGAATCACCGACGGTGGAAAGCAGGTTCCCGCGGATGACGAGGCTATTGCCAGCTTCGGCACGCAGCGACAAGGTGCTGGCCGCCACGGTCTGAGTGATGTCTTGGGAAATAATATTGTCCGCCCCACCGGTGGAGGTCGCCAAGATCGACTGTCCGGTAGAGCCAAAGGTCAGCGCCCGATCCACGTTGGCCGCTCGTAGTTGCAGCTGCTTGCCGGACCCGAGGAATACCAGCGATTGGCTGGCGCCGCCGCCGAGGGTCATGTTCCTCAGGTAAAGGCTGCCCGTGCTGAAGGTGATGGTCGGGACGTTGTCCACGACAAGGTTGTCGAGATAGAAGGCCCCTGGCTGCGCAACGGTGAAATTATAACCTTGTCCTCGGATGAAGCCGCCCGACACGCCCATCGACTTAGTGCCGTTGCCGCCGACGGTCGCGTCTCCGGCCAGGATCAGGTATTTAAGCTGATTGGCCATGTCCGTACTCGCGCCGTTGTAGGTGATAGCGCCAGCGCCACCGATGCCGGAACCGCTGACGGTGATGATGTCGGCGGTGCTCTTTCCGTCTTGGATGTCCAGCGCGCCTCCGCTCTCGATGACGGTGCCGTTGGCGATCGTACCGCTGCCGCCAAGGCCGGCCGAGTTGGAGAGCGAAATCTTAGCACCCGACTTGATGGTGGTGACACCCATGTAGGTGTTGGTGCCGCCAAGAATCAAGCCGCTGCCTGCGGTGACCGGGGAAAGCACGGTCAAGCCGCCAGCGCCGCTGATGACGCCGCCGACCGTAAGCGTGGAAACCGTGCCTGCCTGCGAGAGATTGAACTGTCCGATACCACCATCACCCAAGGTGATCACTTGGGTCCAGGCGGTCGCGGTCGCACCGGAGTAATCCAAGGTGGCGGTCTTAGCTCCGCCTCCGAGGACGATACTTCCTTTACCGAGCGGCTGAGC
>RFRI01000163.1 GCA_009924535.1 Verrucomicrobiota bacterium | reverse complement strand
GGCGGCGTCAAAGGCGGCCAAGCCTACGGCCAGACCGACGAGTTCGGCTACAACGTCGTCAAGGATCCCGTCCACGTGCATGACCTGCACGCCACGATGCAGCATCTCCTCGGCGTGGACCACGAACGCCAGACCTTCAAGTTCCAAGGCCGCTACTACCGTCTGACGGACGTCGCCGGCAACGTGATCAAAGCGGTGGTTGCCTAAGCGGCGTCCGCGCTTCAGTAGTGGCAGGGATGTCCACCGCCACGCAGGCACCCGCTTCCGCCGTCGCTTCCCGGTCGTTCCGCTTCTACCTGGCGGCGATCGTGCTCGGTACGCTGGCCATCCAGATCCAGAACGTGGCGGTCGCTTGGCAGGTCTTCCGTCTGACCAAGGACGAAGGCGCCAACGCCGCCTTGGCCCTCGGTGCGATCGGGCTGGCCGAGGTGATTCCGTTCGTCAGCGCGGTACTGTTCGCCGGCCATGTGGCGGATACCAATAATCGCCGCCGCATCGCCATCGGGGCCCTGCTCGCCATGACGACGCTGGGGCTTTTCCTTTTCCTTCCCCAATACCTGAACGCCCGCTGGGCGCAGCTCGGGGTAATCTACGGGGTGGTCATCCTCGGCGGGCTGGCCCGCAGCTTCCTCACCACCGCCCGTCAGGCGATCATCGCGGAAATCCTTCCGCGAGAACTCATCCCCGGCGGCGTCCGCTGGCGCAACACGCTCTTCGAGCTGGCCTGCGTCATCGGTCCCGGCTTGGCCGGACTGATGGTCTGGATCGGCGAGAAGAACGGCCTGGCCCATGCGGAGAACGTCGCCTATGCCGCGATGACGATCTGCTTCGCCGCCTCCCTCGCCCTCACCGTCGCGCTGCGCACCACCCAGACGCTCCAGTCCCGCCACCCTGAGCCGATCTTCGTGAGCCTTCGCCAAGGCATCGATTTCATGCTGAGCCAGCGCATCATGCTCGGAGCGTTCACGATGGACTTGTTCGCGGTGCTCCTCGGCGGCGCCGTCGCGTTGCTCCCGATCTTCGCCGACATGCTGCAGGTCGGCGCCTTCGGTTTCGGCATGCTCCGCGCAGCATCCTCCGTCGGCGCGGTGCTGATGTCCCTCTATCTCATCATCCGGCCGCCGCTGAAGCACGCCGGGCGCTCTCTCTACGGATCCTTCGTGATCTTCGGATTGAGCACGATCGGCTTCGCCCTCTCGATCGCCTTCGCCTCGGCCCTCGGCCTGAGCCTTCACGCCGCCTTCATCTTCTCCTTCGTCTTCCTGCTCTGCGCAGGTGCCGCCGATGCCGTGAACGTGATCATCCGGCAGACGATCCTGCAGACGAGCGTGCCACCCGAGATGATGGGGCGCGTCTCGGCGGTGACGGCGGTCTTCATCGGTTGCTCCAACGAACTCGGCATGGCCGAATCCGGGCTGGCGGCCAGGCTCATGGGGGTCGTTAACTCCGTGGTCTTCGGAGGCGTCGCGACCTTCGCTGTGATGGGTCTGACGCACTGGAAGTTCCCGGAAATCTGGAAGCTGAAGAAAGTCGGGCAAGAGCCTCTTTCCTGACCCGCTTGGGCTTGTGTCGGCCCCTGCGGATGCTTCATATCGGGACACCCCTATGAAGCTCCTCCGCCTCCTCCCCTGCCTGCTGGCCATCAGCCTGCTTGGCGCCGAACCCACCAAGAAGGTCGACTACGACTCCCAGTACGTCCTCGGCCCGGACTCCCAAGAAAAGGAAGGCGTACCCAAGGGCACGGTCACGGAATATGAGATGACCGACTCGAAGGCCTTCCCGGGCTTCGGTCGCAAGTGGGCCCTCTACGTCCCCAAACAGTACGACCCGAGCAAGGAAGCCTGCCTGATGATCTTCCAGGATGGTTCGAACTATTCGAGCCGCAACGGCCAGTGGCGCGTGCCGACGGTCTTCGACAACCTGATCGCCCAAGGCAAGATGCCGGTGACGATCGCCCTCTTCATCAATCCGGGCTTCATCCCGGACCCCAAGAAGCCGAACGCCAAGGACGCCAAGGGCAAACCGCTCGGCAAATCCAACCGCTCCTTCGAGTACGATAACGTCACCGACCTCTACCCGAAGTTCCTCGTCGAGGAGATGATCCCGCTCGCCGAGTCCAAGGGCGTGAAGATCTCCAAGGACCCTCTCCGTCGCGGCATCGCCGGCTCCTCCTCCGGAGGCATCTGCGCCTTCAACGCCGCCTGGCAGCGTCCGGAATCCTTCAGCAAGGTCTTCACGACCATCGGCAGCTTCACCAATATCCGCGGCGTGATCAGCAAGGGCGCCGAAAAAGGCGGCAACCTCTACCCGCAGATGATCATGGACTCCCCGAAGAAGAACATCCGCATCTTCTCGCAGGACGGTTCGCATGACCTGACCAACGAGTTCGGCGTCTGGCCGGAAGCCAACCAGAAGATGGCCGACGCCTGGAAGGCCAAGGGTTATGATTACCAGTTCATCCTCGGCGAAGGTACTCATAACGGCCGCCATGGCGCCCAGCTGCTGCCTGAAGCGATGACCTGGCTCTGGCGCGACGTCCGCTAAGCCGATGCGCCTGCCGCTCCTCGCCCTCCTCGGCCTCGGCGCCTTCGCCGCGGCGGCGGAGCCGTCATTCCAGCCACTGCTCGACCCGCAGCTTTCTCAGTGGGAAAAGTGGCTCGGTCCGGTCCATCGCGCCTACGACCTCCCGGGCTACGTCCGCGGCGCCAAGCCGAAGGACGACCCGGTGCTCGGCCTGAACAACGACCCGCTCAAGGTCTTCACGACCCGCCAGCAGGACGGCGAGACGGTGTTGCACATCACCGGCCAGGTCTTCGGCGCGCTGACGACGCTGAAGTCCTACGACAACTTCCATCTTAAGACCGAACAACGGTTCGGCCCGCAGCGCTGGGAACCCCGCACCCAGGCCGTGCGCGACAACGGCATCCTGATCTTCTGCGTCGGCGAACATGGCGCCCAGGCGAAATTCTGGAAACGCAGCCAGGAGTTGCAGGTCCAGGAAGGCGACATCGGTGATTGGTGGCCGCTCGTCGGCGCGATCGTCGACTCCCCGCTCCGCACCGATGACGCGGTGAAGAAACGCATCTACGACCCGAAGAGCAAACTGACCACGGCCGAAGCCCGCATCTGGCACGGCACGGATTACCACGAGAAGCCGACGGGCGAATGGAACGTGATCGAGTGTTTCGCGCTCAACGGCGATGCGGTTTTCCGCCTCAATGGCAAGACGGTCAACGTGATCCTCAACTCCCGCTATCGCGAGAAACGAATACCGCCGCATGGAGATCCGTCCGCTGACCGCCTGGCCGGTCGACGTCGCCAAAGACCTCCCTTCCCGATGAAACTCTCGCCCATCCCCCTCTCTCTCCAGCAACTGGTGGAGGCCTTGAACAAGGCGGATGGGCGCATCGTGCGTTTCGAGCTGCCGACTACGACCCTGCTCAGCCCGCACGTCCACGTCACGGAAGTCGCCCGCCTCGACAAGAAGTTCGTCGACTGCGGCGGTACCTTACGCACGGATTCGAGCTGTCGCCTGCAAATCTACCAGGCCGACGACACCGAACACCGCATCACCGCGGCCAAGTTCGCCCAGATCCTCGCGAAAGGCGCCGGCTTGCTCGGCTCGTCCGCCCTGCCGGTCGAAGTCGAAGCCGAAGCCCCCTATCTCTCGGTCTTCCCGATCATCGCCACCCGGGTGGACGATAAACAGGTCATCCTCGCCCTCGGCATCCGCCATACCGCTTGCCTCGCCGAAGACGTCTGCTTCCCGGCCAACCTTCAGAAAAAGTCAGCCTGCGCGCCCGGTTCGGGCTGCTGCTGATCTCCGCCCATGCTCCGAGCCCTCGAACTACGCAAGGACTTCGGAGGGCTTACCGTCCTGCACCCCACCACGGTCGACTTCCGTCCGGGTGAGGTGCACGCGCTGATGGGCGAGAACGGCGCCGGCAAGTCGACCCTGATGAAGGTCCTCGCCGGACTTTACCGACCTGACGGTGGTTGCGTCGAATGGCGCGGCTCCCAGGTCGTCTTCACGTCGCCGCATGACGCATTGATGGCCGGCATCGCGATGATTCATCAGGAACTCATGCCGATCCCCGACCTCACCGTCGCGGAAAATATCACCCTCGGCTGCGAGCCGTGCGCATCCTTCGGTCGTATCGACCGGACTGCCCAGCTCGACCGAGCCAAGCAGCTGCTTCGCGAGCTTGAAGCCGACATCGATCCGGCCCGGCTGATGCGCACGCTCACGGTCGCCCAGACGCAGGTCGTCGAGATCGCCAAGGCGCTCGGACGCCAGGCGGATGTGATCCTGATGGACGAGCCGACG
>RFRI01000162.1 GCA_009924535.1 Verrucomicrobiota bacterium | reverse complement strand
GGGCTTGGGATAGACGATGGGCTTATAGTCCTTGGCCAGACCCGTATAGGCATAGTCCGGCTTGCCGTGCTTCATGGTGCCGAAGAACGAGAAGCCGCCCAGCAGGGTCGTGCACCACATGTCGAACATGCCCAGCGCGCCACCGATCAGAGTGCCGAACTTGGACAGGATCGGCTTGGCGTTCCGCACCAGCTTCAGTTCCTTGGCCACCCACGAGCCTTCATAGGCGCTCTGGTACTCGACCAACTCGTCGCCTTCACGGCCTGCAGTTATCGCGGCAAAGGCCTGCTCGGCGGCCAGCATGCCGGTCTTCATGGCATTGTGGCTGCCCTTGATGCGCGGCACGTTGACGAAGCCGGCCGAACAGCCGATCAGCACGCCGCCGGGGAAGGTCAGTTTCGGAACCGACTGAAGACCGCCTTCGGTGATGGCCCTCGCGCCATAGGCGATGCGCTTGCCGCCCTCAAGATGAGGCCGAACTGTGGGGTGCTGCTTAAAGCGCTGGAACTCGTCAAAGGGCGACAGGAACGGGTTCTTGTAGTTCAGGTGCACCACATAGCCGATCGACACATAGTTATCGCCGAAATGGTACATGAAGCTGCCGCCGCCGGTGTTCATGTCCAAAGGCCAGCCGGTGGTGTGCTGGGCCAGACCGGGCTTGTGGTTCTCAGGCGGAACCTGCCACAGCTCCTTGATACCGATGCCAAACTTCTGGGGCTCGCTATCCTTGGCTAGGTCGAATTTATTGATCAGCACCTTGGCCAGAGACCCGCGCACACCTTCACCGATGAAGGGGGCAAGACTCGCATGGACGACGAAGTCCTCTACAAGCTCCCGCTCTGGCCGTTCGGCGAGGTCGCCTATCCGTTCGTGAAGTCCAAGGTCCAGCGTATCTTCCGCTATCGACGCGCGAAGATCCGCGAGATCCTGGGCTGCTAGGCCCTTATTTCTTCGGCAGCGAGTCCGAAGGGAACGAAGGCGAGAGCGACACGCGAGCCCAGCCGTCGTATTCGCCCACGTTCGTGCGCCGGCCGGCCCAGGCGATGCCCCGTAGCAACAGCAGCTTCACGTCGACGCGGCTGAAGTTGAGGTAGGTATGGCCGGGGATGAAGACGAAGGCGCGTTGGGCGCCCGGCTTTTCGTAGGTCCAGAGCTGCGTTTGGATATCCGGTTTCTCGCCTTTCTTGGGCGTGACCGCGGTCGCGAGCGCATGCACGTCGGGACGTATGTCCATGTCGTAATAGATCTCATCCTTCATGGCGAAATCGGCGATACCGGTCGAGATGGCGTGGGACTTGTCGATGAAGTTGAGTTCCATGGGCCCTTCGCGCCACATGGTGACCTTCTGACGCCAGGAGCCGCCGATCAGGTCCTTGTAGAAGTCGGCCGAGGCGTTGTTGCCGGCGACGGCGCCGGCGTGGATTACCACGAAGCTGCCGCCGCGGGCCGCGAACTTCTCGACGCGCGCTTTTTCGTCGGGCTTGAAATCGCCGCCGCCTTGGCGGTGGATGATCAGGACGTCGGTGCGAGCGAGTTCTTCGTCGGACGGGAAGGTCTGCACGCCTTTGGCGTCGGCGTCGCCCACGGAGGCCTTCATGCCGGCCGCGGTGAGCAACGGCTGCCAGTCGCGCGCGAAGGCGGGATGATCATGGTCGCCGGGACCGTGGGTCTTGGGGCCGCAGCGGATGAACACGCGGAGCGGGGCAGGGGCGTCGGCCGCGAAGGCGGTGACGAAAGCGAGCAGGGGGAGGAGGCAGCGCATGGGGATAGATTGAGTGCAAAGGTGCAAAAGTGCAAAGGTGCAAAAGTGAGGAAAGGGGTAGGGGTAGGGTTGGGGGTAGGAAAGACCACGAGCCAAGGGAGACCGGAAACCAGAAAGGATACTGCGGGCACAAAAAAGGACAGCAGTTGATGCTTTCCCTGTCTTGCTGGCCCTGGCCCCGGCCCTGTTCGGCTTCGCTTACTTGCAGCAACCCGGCTTGCCGGCGACGAGGTCGGCGGCGCGGGCGAGGAGTTCCTTCTTCGTGGCTTCGTCGGTCGCGGAGGCGGCGAGCAGCTCGAGGGCCTTGAGGTTGTTCGACTTCACCATGGCGTGATGGGCGGCGGAGGCGCGACGGCGGGCGAAGAAGAGGGCGGTGAGCAGCAGCGCGAATTCGGCGGCGAAGATCGCGACGTAACCGACGACGCGCTCGGCGGTGCCGACGTTGCCGGAGGTCGAGTTATGGATGAACTCGGTACCGCCCTTCACGAGGATGATCGTGATCACGACCGCGAGGGCGATGAGCACGCGGGCCATCAGGCGGTTGCACTTGGCGGCGCGGCAGAAGACTTCGGAAGCGGAGGTAGGAGCGGTGCAGGCCATGGTAGACCCATTCGTATCCAGCCCCTACGTGGGTGGCAAGCGCATCATGTGCCGCGGCGGTTTACCTTCCTGGAAGTGGGGGAACTGCTGGCATGGTGAACTGCTGCGAACCCAATCCAGCGGGGTCGGTCGGAAGCTGCTTCGCAGCAGTTCGCCATGCCAGCAGACCCCCGTGTATCGCCCTTACTTGACCTTGTCCGCGCCGCGGTTTGTAGTCCCTCGTGGCCACGAAGCTCCTCCTCCTCGACTGTGATTCGACCCTCTCGTCCATCGAAGGGATCGACGAACTGGGCCGCCTGCGCGGGCCGGAGACCTTCAAAGCCGTCGAAGACATGACCAACGCGGCCATGGACGGCGGCACGCCGATGGAAGCCATCTTCGCCAAGCGCCTCGAGATCATCAAGCCGACCAAGGCCGAGCTGGAAGCGATCGGCGCGAAGTATATCGCCACCGTCGAGCCCACCGCCAAGGCCACCTTGGAAAAACTCCGCGCCGCCGGCTGGAAGGTCGCCATCGTCAGCGGCGGTTTCACCCAGGCCATCCTGCCTCTCGCCGCCTTCCTCGGCATCGATCGCGTCGAAGCCGTCATCCTGCGTTTCCATGCCGACGGTTCCTACGCCGGCTTCGACGAGTCCTGCCCGACCTGCCGGTCCAAGGGCAAGAACGTCGTCGCCCGCCGCCTCCGCGCCGAACACCAGGCCACGCACGTCGTCATGGTCGGCGACGGTGCCAGCGACCTCGAGGTCAAGGGCGACGCCGACAAGGTCGTCGGCTTCGGCCGTTATGCCGTACGCGCGAAGGTGAAGGCCGGCGCCGACGTGTTCATCACGTCGCTGGATCAGCTTCCCGGAGTCGTCTGAGCTTCGTTCCGCGTTCGCCGGATGGCGAACGCCAGGCTGGGGTGTGGCTAGGCCGCGCCCTCCGATGCGGAGGACGCGTCGTTGCCGTGCCTCATGCCTGGGTCGCTACTCGAAGCGTGCCCGGACGATCCGTTGTTGGCGCTGGCACGCCCTCATCCACGCGCGGGCGAGGATTTCGCTGCTCGTCCAGCGGGCGCTGACCGGCACGGATTGCTCGTCGCTATCCCAGCACCAGATCCGCCCTTCGCCCGGCGGGTACTGGTAGGCCGTCACGGCGTGCGACCACCCGTCGCCGCTCATGATCAGGACGCGCGCCTTGATGCCGTTGCGACGCAGGGCCTGGGCCATGATCGCGGCCTCAGGGAGGCAGGCGTTGTCATAGTCGCCGATGACCTCATCGGCGGCGACGGGCGCCGGCGGGTTGGTCGCGCAGCCCGTCAGGGCTAGCAGCGATAAAGCCAGAAGGCATTTTGCGAGAACGAGGCACGTGGCGCAGTGCGCCGGCGCGCCTCGGTGGGGGCGGGTTTTGTCGGGGGTTGCGCAGGAGGCGTCCGACAAGGGCGATCCTGGACAAACAGCCGGCATCACCCGAAGGGATGAAGCGTTGTTCATGTATAGGATTATGTCTTACGCCCACACTGGGCAACCCCTCATCGCCCATTAGGGAATCATCCCTATGCCGCTAGGGTGGGACAGTACTACGTGCTGTCCTTTTTGTTTATGTCTCCAGGTAGGGTCGGGACCGCGTCACAACATAGTTGCCGCTAGGACAGCAAGTGGTGCTGTCCCTACCTCTTGCTGCCGCGGAACCACCCGATCAGCTTGCTGAACCAGCGGGTAGGCTTGGCCGCGGCGCCGCGGCGTGCGCGGAGGAGGACGAGGATTTCCTGCCGACCGAACATCGTGGCGTAGTCGACCGGCGTCTGGCCGCCTTGGTCTGCGAGCGGATCCGCGCCGGCGTCGAGGAGCAGGGTGGCGATGTCGGCATAGCCCTTGAAGGCCACGCCGCCGAGGGGTGTCTGGCCCTTCGCGTTGCGGAGGTCGACCGTCGCGCGGGCCGTGAGCAGCATCGCGACCGCCTCAGCCTTCCCGTGATAAGACGCCAGCATCAGCAGCGTGTTGCCCTTG
>RFRI01000161.1 GCA_009924535.1 Verrucomicrobiota bacterium | reverse complement strand
CCCGCGCCATCCTTGGCGAGGCCCGCGGTGCCGAGGGCGAGCGAGCCGGAGACGTTGACGTCGCCGGCGCCGCCGAAGGTGAGCGCCAGGTTGGTGGCGGTGATCGGACCGGACAGGGTGAGCGAACCCGCGTCGCTGTTGATGCGGGCGGCGGAAGTGACCGTGATCGCGCCCGAGAGCGTGTTCGCGTCGGCGATGTTACGCAGGGCGCCGGAAGCGGCGCCCGTACCCGTGCCGCCGAAGGTCAGGGGCTCCGCCGAGGCGAAGCCGCCCTGGGTCTCGAGCGCGGCGCCCGTGAAGACGACCGTGCCGCCCGCGGACGTACCGAGCGCGGTGGCGCTACGGGCGTTGATCGCGCCGGCATAGATGTTGGTGATGCCCGTGTAGGTGCTGCTGCCCGAGAGCGCAAGCACGCCGGAGCCTTCCTTGAAGAGCGCGAGGGTGCGATAGGCGCCGTCGTTGATCGAGCCGGCGAAGAGCGAGCTGGCGGCGGAAGCGCTCGAGAGCACCGAAGCGCCGACCTGCAGGCCGTCGTCGGTGATGACGCCGCCCGTGCCCGCGAGGGTGCCGATGGCGAGGTTACCCACGCCGTTGATGTCCATCTTGCCGCCGTTGACCGTCAGGGCGCCGTTGTAACCGATGTCGCCGCCGAGCGCGTTGGCCGAGCCGAGCTTGAGCGTGCCCGCGTTGACGGTCGTGCCGCCGAGGTAGGTGTTCGCGCCGGTGAGGGTCTGGGTGCCCGCGCCGCTCTTGACGATGGCCAGGTTGCCGGTGATGACGCCGCCGAAGGTGTAGTCGCCGGTATTACGGCCGCCGCCCGCGCCGTCCGCCGCCAGGACGTTGAGCGTCAGGACGGAAGGAGCGCCGCTGGAATTCGTGATCGTCGCCGCGTTGGCGTTGTTGAAGCGACTGAGCGAGCGGAGAGTCTGGCTGAAGCCCGCGAGGTCGAAGGTGGAAACGCCGGCCGTGGACATCTCGAAGATGGCGTTGGTCGGGAGGCCGTCGGTCGCGCCGAGCACGACGTCGGCCTGCTGGTTGATGAAGTAATCCGCCGAGGAACCGCTGCCGGAGAAGACCATGCGTCCGATGCGCGCCGAGACGATCTGGCCGGAGAGGGCCGTGATGGTTCCGGTGATGTTCAGCGTGGCACCCGCCGTGGCGAAGAGGCCGCCGGCGACCGTGGACTGGTTGACGGTGATGTTGCCCGCGAGGGTCGAGGAACCCGAGGTGCCGTAGGCGAAGATCGCGCCCTGACCGGAGAGGCCGGAGGCGTTCTTGACGACGATGTTGTTCGTCAGCGTGACGCCGCCGGCGACCTGAAGCTGGGCGGCGCTATTGAGATTGATCTGTCCGGTGCTCAGGGCGCCGGAAGCGGTGACCTGGAGGATGCCCTGACCGCCGATGTGGGTCTGTCCCGTGAAGTTGTTGGCGGCGTTCGAGACGATGAGCGTGCCGGTACCGGCCTTCGTGAGGCCGATGCTGCCGGTGATCTTCGCGTCGATCGACAGGTAGGCCGAGGGCGTGGCGTTCCAGTGCTGGACGATGAGGTCCGTGCCGTTGCCGGAGGTGATGGAGGCGCTTGCACCGCCGCCGATGATGAAGGCGTTCGTGCCGCTGGTTCCCGTGACGAGGATGCCGCCGCTGCCGATGGTCAGGCCGCCGGTGGCGTCGAGGGTGTAGTTGACCGCCGGAGCCGTGTTGAAACGGAGCGAGTTGATCGTCTGCGCGCCGCCGATCGTGGTGACCGTCGGGCTGTCGACGTTGGAGTACGCGCCGGCGTTGAAGAGCGCCGTGGTCGTGCCGGCATAGGCTAGGATGTTGCCACCGGTGACAGTCGCGAAGCTCGCGCCGGAATTCACCGTCGCCCAACCGCCGAGGAGGCCGGTGTTCGCATCGGCCGTGGTGGTCGTGGTGGTGTTGCCGGCGCCGTTGTTGACGATACCGAAGTCGACTGCGCCGCCGGTCTGGCGGGTGATCGCGCCGAGCGCGAGGGTCGTGCCGAAGGTGGCCGTGGGTGCGCCCTTGGTCGTGATGGAACTGCCCGGAGCGATGGTCGTGGACGAGAAGGTCTGACTGGAAGTGGTGCTGGACTTCGGGGTCTGCGTGAGCGTGCCGCCGCCGAGCACGAGGGCGCTTCGGGCATCGATGATGGCCGTCGGGGTCGTGGTCAGCAGGCTGTAGTTCAGCGTGAGCGTACCGCCGAGGACTTCCGTGGCGCCGGTGTAGTTCGTGGTGTTACCGATCGTCAGGTTGCCGGAACCGATCTTGCGCAGGCCGGCGACGCCAAGCGTACCGGTGGCGGCCACGCCGCCGTTGAGGGCGGCGGTGAAGGTCGTGCTGCCGGTGCCGGCGATGGTGAGCGTGAAGTCGTTTAGGTTGACGATGGCCGTACTGGCGCTGGTGGTCGTCGTGTTGGTCGCGTTCAAGCCGGCGATCGTCGTGGACATCGCCAGCTGGACGGCCGTGCCGGCGTTAAGGCTGAGATTCTGGCCGGAAGCGGCGCCGTTCGGCAGATTGCTGCCCTGACCGAAGCCCGCGTTGAACGGATTGGCGTTGTTCAGGACGAGCGTACCGCCGTTGACGGTGGTGTTACCCAGGTAGGTGTTGACGCCGCTGAACTGCAGGAAGCCGGCGCCGTTCTTCTGGAACGAAGCCGCGTTCGTGAGGCCATAGCTGTAGAAACCGATGCCGCGGGTGAAGTTGACCGGAGCGGCCGCGCTGGCGCCGACGCCGTTCGTGTCGAAGTAACTGGTACCGTTGCGGACGTTGACGTAGCTGAGGTTCGGCGCCGCGCTCAAGTCGGCGTTCACCGCGAGGGTCGCGCTGTTGAGCTGGAGGGTCGAGTTGCCGTCGAGGTTGATGAAACCGTTACCGAGGACCGAGAACGGCGTGGAGGTATTCGGGGTCTGGACGGTGACGCCCGAGTAGTAGGGCTGGGAGCCGATGGTGAGACCGCCGACGAAGGTATTGGCACCGGTGAGCAGGACCGTGCCGTAACCGCCGTTGGCCGAACCGCCGGCCAGGACGACCGCAGCATTGCCGGTGATGGCGGCCGGGTAGGTCAACGTGGCGCCGCCGCCGCCGAGGCGGAAGGTCGGCTGGCCGTTGACGGCGTAGGGGGTATAAGTACCCGTGTAGGTCAGGTTTTCGTTGGCACCGAGGGTCAGGCTCGCGGCGTTGAGGCCGCGGAAATCGATGTTCTCGGCCGCGCTGGTGACGCGGAGGGCGATGGTACCGGTCGAACCGTAGGTGACCTTGTTGATCACGTTGGTCTGGACGGCGTTGAACTGCGCGTTCGTGAAGCCCGCCACGATGGAACCGGAGCCGCCGATGCCGATGCTGGTCGGCGAACCGAGGTTGGCCAGGGTATCGAAGCGATAGGCGCCGGAGCCGCTGAGGATCGATCCCGCCCAACCGGTGTTGTTACCCGTCATGTTGACGGTGCCATCGGAGTAACCCGAGATGTTGAACAACATGTAGTTGCCCGAAAGCGTCGCGCTGACCGTAGCCAGGGTGCCGAGCGTACGCACCGCGGCGTCGCCCATGAGGTTCAAGGTGCCCGCCAGTTCGGCGCCGTCCGACAGGCGGATCGCTCCGTGGCCGCTGGTGTTATTGCCCGAGGCTTCGCCCCAGCCGTTGCCGATGATGTACCAGTTGCGGGTGAGCTTCTGGGCCGTGTTGAAGTAGAACTGACCCGAATTGTTACCGTAGATGTAGACGTTACCGCTGGTACCCGCGCCGAAAGGCGTGCCGCTGGAGTAGGTGACGGCCGCGCCGCTGGCGACGGTCGCCGCCTGGCTGAGCGTCAGGCTGGTGCCCGCCACCGCCGTGACGGTGGTGCCAGCCGGGATGCCGGTTCCCGTGATGGAAGAACCGACCGCGACGCCGGTCGCGCTGGCCACCGTGAGGGTCGTCGAAGCGGTCGTCGCCGCGGCGGCGGTCGAGGCCGCCGTGCCGAGGTACATGCGCACGCCGCTGATGTACGTGTTACCCGTGTAGGTGTTGTTGGCGAGCGAACCGAGGATGACGCTGTTCTTGCCGATGCCGAGGCCTTCGACGCCGCGGTAGGTGACGTCGGAAGCGCCGCCGGCGCTGTTACCGAGCACCGAGTTGATCGTATGGGTATTGCCGCTGGCGAAAATGACGAGTTCGCGACCTGCGCCCGGGATGATGGTACCGCCGGAGATGCCGGAAGACGCCGCCGAGGAACCGAAAAGGATACCGCCCGTAGCGAGGGTCAGGGTGTTCGCGGCCGTGACGGTGAGCGTGTAGGCGTTGGTCGACTGGAAGCGCAACGAGTTGATCGTCTGCGTCGTCAAGGAAGCCGGGCTGCTGACCATGTCCACGTTGG
>RFRI01000017.1 GCA_009924535.1 Verrucomicrobiota bacterium | reverse complement strand
CTTGATCTCCTCGTCGGCGATGGCGTCGTTCTCGTTGATGATCGGGATGAAGCGCTTGCGGGCGAGGAGGAGGTCGAGGGTCGCGCGGGCGTTGCGGGTGCAGGCGCGGCTATCCAGATCCCAGTAGGTGAGCAGCATCTGCGAACCCAGCAGCTTATGGCGGCGGAGGTGCTTGCCGTATTCGGACATCAGTTCCGGCTGACCGACGGTGGCGCAGGCCTGGAGTTCGCGGGCTTCCTTCGGGCGTTTCTCGAGGCCCATGGCGGTCATGCCTGCCGCGACGGCGCCGGACGTCACCAGGACGACCTGGATGCCGCGCTTATGCAGGCCGGCGACCTGGTCGACGATGCGACCGATCTGGACGCGGTCGACCTTGCCGTCCTTGCGGGTGAGGAGGCCGGAACCGAGCTTGATGACCCATCGTTTTGCCATGGCTTTGAGGGGTCGACCTTAGCCGAGGGAAAACGCCGTTGTCCAGCGTCAGAACGCCGACCTCAGAACGAAGGCGGCTGCAGGCCCACGGCCAGCCAGCCTTTCGGGGCCAGGACGCGTCCCTGCGGGGTGCGCACGACGTAGCCTTCTTGCACGAGGAAAGGCTCATGGACTTCCTCGAGCGTGTGGGCGTCTTCGCCGATGGCGGCGCCGATGCTGCTGAGTCCGACCGGTCCGCCGTGATGCTTCTCGGCCATCGCGCGGAGGAAGCGGTGGTCCATGTCGTCGAGGCCGTGCTGGTCGATTTCGAGGAGCTCGAGGGCGGCGGCGGTGACCGCGGCGTCGGCCTTGCCGCCGGCGCGTTCGAGGGCGTAGTCGCGCGTGAAGCGCAGCAGGTTGTTGACGATGCGGGGAGTGCCGCGGGCGCGGCGGGCGATCTCGTCGGCGCCGCCTTGGTCGATGTCGAGGCTGAGTAGGTCGGCGTTGCGGCGGACGATGCTCAGCAGCTGTTCGCGCGTGTAGTAGTCGAGGCGAGTCTGGAGCGTGAAGCGGCTGCGGAGCGGCGCGGTGAGCAGGCCCGTGCGGGTCGTCGCGCCGACGAGCGTGAACTTCGGCAGGTCCAGGCGCACGCTGCGCGCGTTCGGGCCTTGGTCGATCATGATGTCGATGCGGAAGTCCTCCATCGCCGAGTAGAGGAACTCCTCGACCGTCTTCGGGATGCGGTGGATCTCGTCGATGAAGAGCAGGTCGCCTTCCTGGAGGCTCGTGAGGAGGCCGGCGAGGTCGGAGGCTTTCTCGACGACAGGTCCGGAGGTCACGCGGATCGGGCGACCCATCTCTTCGGCGAGGATCATCGCGAGGGTCGTCTTGCCGAGCCCGGGCGGGCCGTGGAGGAGGATGTGGTCGAGCGTGCGCCCTTCGCGGCGCGCGGCCCCGATCATCACGCGCAGGCGTTCCACCGTACGCTGCTGGCCCACGAAGTCGTCGAGCTTCGGCGGGCGCAGGGCGGCGTCGAGCGAGCGGTTCGCGCGCGACGCGGCTTCCTTGCCGGCGGGCGGCTGGGGGTCATCGGGCGAATCCTTGCGGGCCATGGAGCGCAAGGTGCGGGGTCGGGGCGAATTGGCAACCCTCAGTCCTCGGCGAAGCCTTTCGGCAAAGCGGAGGCGGGGAGGCGTTCGACGTCGGCGCCCAGGGAGCGCAGGCGTTCCTCGAAGCGTTCGTAGCCGCGGTCGAGGTGGTAGAGGCGTTGGACCCAGGTCTCGCCCTTGGCGACCAGCGCCGCGAGGATGAGGGCGGCGGAGGCGCGGAGGTCGGAGGCCATCACCGGCGCGCCGGAGAGCGGGCGGTCGCCGGTGATCGCGGCCGTGGCGCCGTCGATGGCGATCTCGGCGCCCATGCGCTGGAGTTCGGCGGCGTGCATGAAGCGGGCCGGGTAGACCTTCTCGGTCACCGTGCTACGCCCGTCGACGAGGAGCTGGAGCGCCATGAACTGCGCCTGCAGGTCGGTCGGGAAGCCGGGGTAGGGTTCGGTGATGATCTCGACGGCGTGCGTCGGCTTGCCCTGGGCGCGGATGAAGTCGGGGCCGGTCTCGACGTGGACGCCCGCTTCGCGGAGCTTATCGAGGAAAGCCGTCAGATGCGAAGGGTCGCAATCGGTCACCGTGACGTCTCCGCCCGTGATCGCCCCGGCGACCAGATAGGTGCCGGCCTCGATGCGGTCGGCGATGACCGTGTGGTCGCAGCCATGCAGCGCGGCGACGCCTTCGATCTCGATGAGGCCGGTGCCGTGGCCGGTGATCTTCGCGCCCATCCGGATGAGCATCGCGCAGAGGTCGACGACCTCCGGTTCACGGGCGGCGCATTCGATGCGCGTGACGCCGGGCGTGAGCGTGGCGGCCATCACGATATTTGCGGTACCGAGGACCGTGCTGCCCATCGGGCCGCCCATGAAGACCGTGTCGCCGCGGGCGCGGGAGGCGTCGACTTGCACCAGGCCGGCTTCGACCGTGACGACGCAGCCGAGGGCTTCGAGGCCTTTCAGATGCAGGTCGATGGGACGGGGTCCGATGACGCAGCCACCGGGGATGGCCATCTCCGCTTGGCGGAGGCGGCCGACGAGCGAGCCCAGGAGGCAGACCGACGCGCGCATCTTGCGGACGAGGTCGTAGGGCGTGCGGTGGGAGACCTGTTCAGCGCGGATGGTCCAGACGCCGGGCTCGGGGTTGGTGACGATGGCGCCTTGGTGACCGAGGATCTCGGCCATGTAGCGGACATCGCTCAGGTCGGGCACGTTGCGCAGCGTCACCGTCTCGCCCGTGAGGAGCGAAGCGGCGAGCAAGGGCAGCGAGGCGTTCTTCGAACCGGCGGCACGGACCGTGCCTTTCAGCACGTGACCACCTCGGATGCGCGCGACCTGGAGCATGTCGGGTAAAAGAAGCGGGGGCGCCGATTGGCGCCCCCGTCATGTTCAGCCTTCGCGAGGACCGTTGCGAGGACCGCGATCGCCGCGGAATTCACCGCGACCTCCACGGGAGCCATCACGGCCGCCGCGGGAACCATCACGGGAACCTCCGCGGAATTCACCGCGACCACGTCCGCCGCGCTGACCGCGATCGGAGCGCTCGCCGCGGTGTTCGCCGCGAGGCTGCTGGGTGCGGGCGGAAGGAACGAAGACGGCCTTGGTGGGAATGCCGAAGAGCGTGGCGAACTTGCGCTTCAGCGAGGCCCAGAAGCCGATAGGGGCCTGGACCGGGATGACGACGGGTTCGATCTGGATGCGCGGACGGTCTTCGCGACGCGGGCGGTCTTCGCGACGAGGACGATCGCCTTCCGGGCGAGGACCACGATCGCCTTCAGGGCGGGGACCACGGTCGCCTTCGGCGCGGGGCTCGCGACGAGGACCACGTTCGCCTTCGGCGCGCGGTTCACGACGCGGGCGGTCGCCCTGCGGGATGCCAGGCTGGCGGCCTTCTTCGGTGAAGCCTTCGGGGCGCGGTTCGCGCGGTTCGCGGCGAGGACCACGTTCGCCTTCGGCGCGCGGTTCACGACGTTCACGGGGTTCACGCGGCTCGCGCTGTTCCGGAGCGGACGACTGGGCGCGATCGCCCGAGAGGTTCTCGGTCAGCTGCGACGGGTCTTCGACGACGCCGATGGACGGGCGGGCGGCCTGACCATTGGCGGCCGAGGGAGCGGCGCCACGGGGCGTGCCACGGCGACCGAACTGCTTCGGCGTCGTGATGGTGCCGGGCTTGGCGGCGGGTTCGGACGAGGCCCCGATCACGGAGAGCGGAGGGAGTTCCGCGTGGGCGGACTCCAGCTTGGCTTCGTTGAGGCGGGGTGCGGGGGTGCGGACTTCATTGGCGCCTGCGTCCGCGGCGGGCTGGTGGGCGGAGACTGGCTCCTGGCCCTGGGTTTCTTCTTGGCTCATGTTGCTTATGTTGGGGCGGCCTTCGTTGTGGCCGACCGGATGATGCGGCCGTTCCGTTGTGGAGCGGCGACGCGGTTTGTCGGACCCTTGGTGACGGAGGACGAGCCTCCTTGGGGTGCCGAAATGACCCGGGAGGAACTCCCGGAAAGAATGTGAATAATTATCCCCTCCGGCTTAACAACAAGAAAGTCCCTCAGCGGGCCTCTTCAGTGAACCTTTGTTCACGAATCAGCACGATCTTGACGGTTCCTTGATAGGAGAGCGTTTCTTCCACCTTGAGGCGGAGGCGTCGGGCCAGCTCGGTGGCACCGAAATCGTCGATCTTGACCGGGTCGACGATCACCCGGAGCTCGCGGCCGGACTGGAAGGCATAGGCCTCCCGGACTCCGTCGAAGGCGAGGGCGACCTCTTCCAGGCGGCGGACACGTTGGGCGTAGGACTCGAGGGTCGAGGAGCGGGCGCCGGGGCGGGAGCCGGAGGCGGCGTCGGCGATCATCACCAGCGGAGCGTAGAGGCTTTCGGCTTCGACTTCGCGGTGGTGGGCGGCGACGGCGTTGACCACGCGGACGTCTTCGCCGAGGCGGCGGAGCAGGGCGGCCCCGGCGAGGGCGTGGCTGCTGCCGGCTTCGGCTTCGATCGCCTTGCCGAGGTCATGGAGAAGGCCGGCGCGTTTCGCCGGGATCGGGTCGATGCCGATCTCCGCCGCGAGCATCGCGCAGAGCTGCGCGACTTCGATCGAGTGCGAGAGCGTGTTCTGGTTGGCGGAGAGCCGGAAGTGCAGCCGGCCGAGCAGTTCCTCCACGGAGGCGTCCATGGGCGGCAGGCCGAGGTCACGGACCGCGTCGCGTCCTAGGCGGCGGGCGTGCTTGACCACTTCGTCGGCGGCGGAACGCACGCTGTCCTCGATGAGACCCGGCGAGATGCGTCCGTCTTTCACGATGCGTTCGAGCGCGATACGCGCGATCTCGCGCCGGACCGGGTCGAAGCAGGAAACCATCGCCAAACCAGGGGTTTCGTCGATAAGCAGCGTCGCGCCCGTGGACTGCTCGAAGGTGCGGATGTTGCGGCCTTCGCGGCCGATCAGGCGCCCCTTCATGTCCTCGTTGGGGAGCGAGACCGTGATCGCCGTCGCGTCCTGCGTCGTCGAGGTCGTCAGCCGCTGCATCGCCGAGAGCAGTTTGCGGCGTGCTTCGTCGTCGATGTCCTGTTCGACCTGGTCGAGCAGGCCGCGGCGGAGGTGCTGGGCTTCTTCGCCGTACTCCTCGCGGAGGTGGTCGATGAGGAGTTCGCGCGCCTGTTCCGGGGTGACCTTGGAGAGGCGTTGGAGTTCGCGGACCAAGTGGTCGCGCTGGCGTGCGTTCTCGCGGGAGAGTTCGGCGGCGGCCTGCGCTTCGGCTTCGGCGGCGGCTTTCAATCTCGCCGCCTCGCTCTTCTCGGCCTCGGCCTTCGCATGGAGTTCGGCGGCGTCGACGGTGGCCTCGCGGCGGGCAAGCTCGACCTCGGAGCGGAGGCGGGCGTCGCGGATCGCTCCGAGGGTGTTCTCGCGCCATTTCGCGACCGCATAGGCCACGATGGCTCCGGAGGAGAACGCCACGGCGGCGAGGATGCTTTGGTCGGCTGCCACAGGCATGTTCGTCGCGAAAACCGGAGGTCCGGGGGGATACCCTTGCGGACGGAGCCCCTTCGGCAAGCCCTTTCGGGCGGTTCGCCTTGCCTCCGGGCCATAATCGGGGTTGCCTCCGGCATGTCCCAACACCTTGACGATGAGCGGTCTCCGGCCGCGGTCTGGTGGGATAATTTCGCCAATTTCGCTTGGCGGACGGACTGGACGCAGGTCGTCATCATCCTTTTCTTAAGCGGCCTCGGGGTCGTGGCCATCCAGTCGGCGGGCAGCGCCCGCGAGTCGAACTTCTACCGCTCCCAGATCGTCTTCGTCGCCATCGGTTGGCTGGCTTATTGGGCGGTCTCGGCCCTCGATTACCGTCTGATCCAACGCTACGCCCGGCGCATCTACCTCGGGTGCCTGGCGATCCTGCTGCCCGTCTCGCTCTGCGCGCTCCTGCATCGCGACCTGGGGTCCTTCATCCGTAGCATCAACGGCGCGCGTCGCTGGATGGATTTCGGTCTGTTTTTGATCCAGCCGTCGGAGTTCGCCAAGATCGGCGTGCTCGTGTTCCTCGCGGCCATGCTCGCCCGATCGCCGATCGGCTCCTTCCGCGGGACTTGGCGCACCGTCTTCTGGTGCCTCGGGGCCGCCGCGGTCCCGTTTGTCTTGATTTTTGTGCAGCCAGACCTAGGTTCTGCCCTCATCTACCTGCCGCTCTCATTCATCCTGCTTTTCGTCGCCGGCCTGACTTACAGGTTCTTCCTGGTGGCCGGAGCGGCCGCCTTTTTGCTGGTGGGGGTCGTAGCCTTGGACATGCGCGAATACGCGGCCAAGATCGACCAGTACGCGAAGGCCAATCCGAACGCCAAGGATCCCGCCCGCGCCGTCCGCGGCGAGCACGAGGCCGAGGCTTGGTTCTTCCTGCTCAAGGATTACCAGCGTGAGCGCATCCTGTCTTTCGTCGCCCCCGAAGTGATCGACCCCAAGGGCCTCGGCGTGACCTGGAACGTGAACCAGGCCGTCATCGCCGTCGGCCGCGGCGGTTTCCGCGGGCAAGGCATCGGGAACGGCACGCAGGCCCGCTTCGGCTACCTGCCTGAGGCCGCCGCCCATAACGACTTCCTTTTTTCCGGTATGGCCGAGGAGATCGGCTTCACCGGCGGACTCTTGGTGATAGGCGCATTTATCCTCTTGTTCTGGCGCGTCGTGCGAACGGCGGCCCGGGCGGCGGATCGTTTTGGTTCCTTGCTCGCGATTGGCGCGGCGGTCGTGCTCGGCACGCACGTCGTGGTCAATATCGGCATGAACATCAACCTGATGCCCGTCACCGGGGTCCCCCTTCCTTTCCTTAGCTACGGAGGGTCTTTCGTTCTCAGCTGTTTCCTGCTCCTTGGACTAGTCCAGAGCGTTCACCGGCATTCGGCCGGTGGCGGCGAAGGCGGAGGCTCTCCGGCAACCGGCTTAACCGCCTGACCGAGATGCCCGACAATAACGAACCCGAAGATATCAACGACGAGCTGCCCGAGGGCGGCGAACAGACCTCCCCGATCGACCAGCGACAGCTGGCCGACGAGGCGGCGAAGCGGCGCAAGGAGCTCCCGCTCCTCCAGCGCATCGTCAAACACTTCTCCAAGGACCGCGCGGTCTACCGAGAACTCGTCATCAACGCCGAGACGCTGGAGAAGCGCGTCGCGCTCCTCACCAACGGCGTCCTCGACAAGTTCGAGATCGAGCACAAGGGCGAGAACCGCATGGTCGGCGCGATCTTCAAGGGTCGTGTCCAGAACCTCGAAGGAGGCCTCAAGGCCGCCTTCGTGGACATCGGCCAGCCGAAGAACGCGTTCCTCCATTACTGGGACATGCTCCCGGCCGCCAACGACTCGCAGGTCGAGTTCATCCGCGACAACGAATCCGCCGAGCAGAAGCAGCGCAAGGCCCGCTATCAGGCCAAGGATATCCCGCAGCTCTTCCCGGCCGGCTCCGACATCGTCATCCAGGTCGTCAAGGACCAGATCGGCACCAAGGGTCCCCGTTCGACCACCAACATCGCGCTGCCTGGCCGCTACCTCGTGCTGATGCCTTTCAGCGGCGCTTGCGGGGTCTCCCGCAAGATCGAGGAATCCTCCGAGCGCGAACGCCTTAAGGACATCCTCCGCTCCCTGACCATCCCGGAAGGCATGGGCGTCATCATCCGCACCGCCGGCGAGGGCAAGCAGGCCCGCTGGTTCGTCCGCGACCTGCACATGCTGCTCAAGCGCTGGCAGGCCATCGTCGAGAAGATCAACGCCCCTGACCGTAAGCCGGTCCTCCTCTACCAGGAGCCCGGCCTGATCGAGCGTACCGTCCGCGACTTCCTCACCGAGGAAGTGGACCGCATCCTCGTCGACAACCCCGAGGATTTCAAGCTGGTCCAAGACCTCGTCGGCGAAGTCTCGCCGCGCTCCCGTTCCCGCGTCGAGCTATACGCCGACCCGATTCCGGTCTTCGAACGCTACAACATCGAGCGTCAGATCGAGCAGCTCTTCCAGCGTCGTGTCCCGCTCCCGAGCGGCGGCGAGATCGTCATCGACGAGACCGAGGCGCTCACGGCCATCGACGTCAACACCGGCGGCCATCGCGGCAAGGACGGCGCCAAGGACGGCAACTTCATCACCCAAGCCAATCTTGAGGCGGTCACCGAAGCCGCCCGCCAGATCAAGCTCCGTAACCTCGGCGGCCTCATCATGATCGACACGATCGACATGAAGAACCCGAAAGACCGGAAGAAGGTCTTCGACACCCTGCGCGAGGCGATGGAGGACGACCGGGCCAAGCACCAGATCCTCCCGATCTCGCAGCTCGGCGTGCTCCAGATGACGCGTCAGCGCCATACGGAGTCCAACACGACCTCGATGTACACGGCCTGCCCGCACTGCCAAGGCCGCGGTATCGTCAAGAATCCCCGCACCGTCTCCGTCGAGATCCAGCGCAAGCTCCTCAGCGTCATCCGCCGCCTGCGCGAGTCCCTCGGTCCGGAGAAGGAGATCGAGATCAATATCCTGCTGCACCCCGTGAACCTCGAGCGCATCATCACGGAAGACCGCGAGTTCTTCCGCGACCTGATGAAGTCCTGCAAGGTCCGCCTCGGCACCAAGCCTGACCAGACCTATAGCATCGAAGCGTTCAAGCTCTTCGACAGCGCCGGTCGCGAGCTGCGCTAAGCCCGGCGTGCGCCGACGACGAGGCCTCCGGGTTCGCCCGGGGGCCTTTTTGTTTACCTGCGTGGGCGGTGAGCGAGCAGGCGCAGGCCGTTGAGGCAGACCACGATCGTGCTGCCTTCGTGGACGCTGACGGCCAAGGGCAAGGGGGCGCCACGGAAGACGACATAGGCGGCCATACCGAGGGCGGCGCCGATGGAGATGAGGACGTTGAAGCGGATCGCCAGGCGCGCGCTGCGGCTGAGTTCGATGGCGTCGACCAAGCGGCCGATCCGGTCGTCGGTCAGGACCAAATCGCTGGACTCCAAGGCGGCGTCGCTACCCCGTCCGCCCATGCCGATGGCGACGTCGGCGGCGGCGAGGCTGGGGGCGTCGTTGACCCCGTCGCCGACCATGGCGACCACGTGGCCTTCGGCGGAGTAGCGGCGGATGGCGGCCATCTTGGCGTCAGGCGTGAGCGCCGCGGCGTAGGATTGGATGCCGACCTGGCGGGCGGCCACGGCGGCGGCTTCTTCGCGGTCGCCGGTGAGCATCACCGTGCGGATCTTGCGTGCATGCAAGGCGGCGAGGGTGGCGCGGCTTTCGTCGCGGATGAGGTCGACCAGCGTGGCGCGGATGGTGACCGTGCCGTCGGAGGCCCAGACTTCGCTGACGATCGCGCCCTCGGCCACCGTCGCAGGGGGCAGGGTGCCTCCGCCGACGAACTCGCGGGTGCCGACGCTCCAGCGGGTGCCGGCGACGGTGCCGGCGACGCCTTGTCCGGGGGAATTGGAGAGGCCTTGGACCGGGAGCTGGCTCGCGCCTTCCTTGAGGCAGGCCCGGACGACCCCGGCGGCGAAGGGGTGGGTCGTCGATGATTCCAAGGTGAGCAGGGCGCTGAGGGCGCGCAGGCGATCTGCGCCTTCGGGATATACTTCCAGAGCGGCCACCTCGGGGACGCCGGCGGTCAACGTGCCGGTCTTGTCGAAGCAGATGCAATCGACGTCCGCCAGACGCTCCACGGCGGCGCCGCCCCGGAAGAGGATGCCTTGACGGGCGCCGGCGGCGATGGCGGCGAGCACGGCGGAGGGCACCGATAGCACCAAAGCGCAGGGGCTGAGCACCACCAGCAACGTCATCGCGCGGTAGAGCGGGGCGGCATGGCCGATCGCGTCCGCCGGGCCGGTGAACTTGAGGATGACAAAGAAGAGCGCCGAGGCGGACAGCGTGAAGATCGCGTAGGCGTCGCCCCACTTGTCGATGGCCCGTTGGGCGGGCGCCTTGCTGTCCTGGGCTTCGCGGATCAACCGGACGATGCGTTGCAGGGCGCTGTCGCGTTCCGCGCGGGTGACTTCGACGATCAGGCGGCCCCAGGAGTTAAGGGTGCCCCCGGCGACATCGGAACCAGCCTGCTTAGGGGCGGGTTTGGCTTCGCCGGTGAGGTTCGACTCATCCACGGCGCTCTCGCCGGAGAGGACTTTGCCGTCCGCCGGCACCAGCTCGCCGGGCAGGATGGCGATGCGGTCGCCGGGGAGCAGGGCGGACACCGGCACCTCGGTTTCGGAGTCATCCGGACCCAGTCGACGGGCATGTTTAGGAGACTTGTCGAGGAGGGCGTCGATGGCGCCGCGGGTGCGGTCCATCGCGTAATGTTCGATGGCGCCGGCGGTCGAAAAGAGAAAAAGCAGGAGGGCTCCCTCCCACTGGGCGCCGACGAACCAGGCGCCGACCGCCACGACGATCATCAGGAGGTGGACGTCGATGCGTCGCTCCCGCAAAGCGGCCCATCCGTCGATGGCGGCGTCCCAGCCGCCGGCGAGACAGGAGCCGGCGACGAGGATGAGCGCCCAAGCCGAACCTTCACCGAGGAAATGCTCCGCGACCAATGATAGCAGGCCTAATACGCCGCTCATGGCCGCGAGGAAGGCGAGCTTTCGCCATTCGCCGGGCGCTTCGTGTTCCGGATCGTGCGCGTGGTCGCTCATGACGTCATCCTGTCGTCGCGCTTCGCGTCGGTCAACCGCTCGCATCGTCTCCCTCCGTATCGAATTCATCTTTACGAGACGTCGTGCGAACAGATTTTTTACGCGTCGTCGGATGGCGATCCGGTGACATGAAAGTTTCCTCTTGCGCAAGCGCGGGTTATACCTATGTATCTTATCAAGAGTTAACCGCAACGTGACGAACCGAACCGAAACCCCGAGCGAAAGTCTCATCACCGTGTCGCTTCCCCCGAAGCTCCACTCTGAAGTGGTCGCCTTCCAGCATCGGTCCGGTCTCAGCACCTTGAGCGAAGTGATCCGCCACGCGCTCGACCGTTACGACGACTCCCGTCCTTCCCTGGAGACCACCCGGTCCCGCCAGGTTTCTTTCCGCGTACCGTCGGAGCTCCGTACTCGTATCACCCGCCAGGCGCGCAACGCCCGGGTGAGCGTGGGGCGAATCGTCAGGGTGGCGCTTCAGGCGCTGCCCTCAAACCCAACAACGATCCAAAAAAAGGACACACCTATGGCTAAAAAGAAGGCTGCTGCTAAGAAGAGCGCCAAGAAGGCCACCAAAGCTAAGAAGAAGTAATTCTTCCTAGTCTTTTCCGTCCCTCGGGGCGGATGGCGCCGGCACTCCCGGTCATCACAAGGACCCTCGCAAGGGGGTCCTTTTCTTTTCCTTGGTATGCCGACCAGCGTATTGGCTTGAAACAGACCCCCTGGACACGGTTTGTTATCTGCCACTTACCATGAGCACCCCTGCATCCGGCCGCATCACCATCGCCAACGGCAAACTCACCGTCCCCGACCATCCGATCGTTCCCTTCATCGAAGGCGACGGCACCGGCCCGGACATCTGGCGCGCCTCCGTCCGCGTCCTCGACGCCGCGGTCGCCAAGGCCTATGCCGGCAAGCGCAAGATCGAGTGGCTCGAAGTCCTCGCGGGCGAGAAGGCTTTCAAGGCGACCGGCGACTGGTTGCCTGAGGCGACTCTCACCGCTTTCCGCGACTACCTCGTGGGCATCAAGGGCCCGCTCACCACGCCGACCGGCGGTGGCATCCGCTCCCTCAATGTCGCCCTCCGTCAGCAGCTCGACCTCTACGTCTGCCTCCGTCCCGTGCAGTGGTTCACCGGCGTGCCTTCGCCGGTGAAGAACCCCGGCAAGGTCGACATGGTGATCTTCCGCGAGAATACCGAAGACATCTACGCCGGCATCGACTTCGAAGCAGGTTCGGAGATCGCCCTCAAGACCCTTGAGTTCATCAAGACGAACTTCCCGAAGGAATTTAAGAAGATCCGCTTCGGCGCCGAACAGCCCGCCACCGTCGGCCTCGGCATCAAGCCGGTCTCCCGTCCGGGCTCCGAGCGTCTGATCCGCTCGGCCATCCAGTACGCCATCGCCAACAAGCGCAAGTCGCTGACCCTCGTCCATAAGGGTAATATCATGAAGTACACCGAAGGCGCCTTCATGAAGTGGGGCTACGACCTCGCCAAGAGCGAGTTCGGCGCCGAGGAGATCGACGGCGGTCCTTGGTGCAAGATCCCCGAAGGCAAGCCGGGTGCGGGCCTGATCATCAAGGACGCGATCGCCGACATCACCCTCCAGCAGATCCTCACCCGCCCGACGGACTTCGACGTCATCGCGACGCTCAACCTCAACGGCGACTACCTCTCCGACGCCCT
>RFRI01000160.1 GCA_009924535.1 Verrucomicrobiota bacterium | reverse complement strand
CAGAGGATCGTCGAGGTGGCGTCGTCGGCGCCGTCGGCGAGCGAGCGGAGCTTGCCGACCTGCTTGAAGCGCTCGGAGTCGTAGATGAACTCGTTGACGAGCTGGATCGCTTCGCCGGGTGCGGTCGCGTCCTTCGCCCAGGCGCCGAGGATCTTCAGGCGGCTCGGGAAATAAGGGTCACCCTTGTCGCCGGTGGCGATGTCGATCACGTGGAGCGCCTTGAAGCAGTCGATGCGCTGCTTCCAGGGCAACTTGACCTGGAGCGCGGCGTCGGTGAGCAGGAGCACGTCGGCCGGACGCAGGGTCTGCGAAGCCAGGGCGAGACGGAGCGGGTCGAGGCCTTCGAGCTTGAGGTCGGTGATCGCGATGCGGTTCTTGGCCAGGATCTCGAGCGAGGCGATGCGCAGCTTGCCCGGGAGCTTGGCGTAGGCGGCTTCGATGCCCTTATGGATCCGCTCCGTGGCGGACCAGGTGACCGGTTCGAAATACGGACCACGGTCGTCGGGGCGGGTGCTCCACCAATCGTTATAGTTCCAGGGCTTCTCGACGTGGTAGAGGCGGGCGAGCGCGGAGACCGCGCCGAAGCGGACGGCATCGTCGCCGCTCAGGCTGAGGGCGATCAGGCCGTCGACGGCTTCGTCGGAGTGGATGCCCTGCAGCGCGCGGAAGGCGACGTTGCGCTGGGCCGGGTCGGCGAGCGCAGCAAGACAGGCCTTGGCGTTGCCGAGGCGGGCGAGCGCGGCGATGGCGGTGTGCGGCAGACGGTAGTGTTCGCCTTCGGCGAGCTTGGACTCATCGGCGGGCCACTTGCCGGCGGCGGCGAGGATGGCCGAGGCGGCATCCTTCGCGCCGAGGCGCTGGAGGCCGATGATCGCCTGGAGGCGGACGCGCGGGTCGGCGTCGCCCAAGGAATCCACGAAGAGCTGGACGGGCACGCCTTCGAGCTGCGTGCTGCGGTCGGCGAGCGCGCGCAGGGCGAACTCGCGGACGGCGGCGTCCTTGGCGAGGACGACGAGCGCGGCGTTGGCCTTCGCGCCGATCAGCTGCTTGTAGGTGAAGATCGCGGCGACGCGGGAGTAGAGGTGCTCCGAACCGGACTGCGCGATCGCGAGGACGGGCTCGGCGAGCTCCGGCTTGGCGCGGTCGATGATCTGGCGCTGGGTCTCGAGACGCTGGACGGCGGACTTCGAGGAGAGCTGCTTCACGAGGTCGGTGTCGGAGAGCTTGGTGACGTCGACGTAGACGTTGGGCTTCACGTCCTTGGCGGTGATGAGCTGGACGATGCCGTTCGGATAGAAGATCGGCTCCTCGACCTCGACGCCGTCCTTCATGACCTTCTTGGTCAGGGGCTTGCCTTCACCCAGGTACTTGAAGCCGCCGCCACGCCAATCGGTGAGGAAGAGGCGGGAGTTGCCGTCGACGTCGAAGTCGGTCGCGCGGGGGACCTTCTCGAAGGTCTCCTGCTGGGCGACGAAGGTGGCTTCGAAGCGGCGGATCGGGTGGCGATGCAGCGTGCCGGTCGTCCAGTCGCAGGTGAAGAGGGATTCGCCGAAGTCGCCGGGGAAGCCGGGCTCGCTCAGGTAAAGCCCGCCGGTGCCGGAGCCGCCGCCGTAGTCGGCAAGGGGATGGGCGATCTCGTCGTCGAAGTTCTTGTACAGACGGGGATAGCCGGGATTGGCGAGCGAGGTGAAGTGGTGGAAGCGCGTGTTCCAGCCCTTGCCATCGTTGGTGTTGTCGCGGGAGAAGAGGTCGAGGGTCGGGGAGATCGCGATGTCGCAGATATTGCGGGTCATCTCGGTGTAGACCTCGAGCTCGGTGCCGTCCGGGCGGACGCGCATCACGCCGCCGCCGTAGAGGGTCACGCGCTTCTTGTCGCCGAGGCCGATGGCGCCGTCTTTGTCACGGAGGAGGCCCGCCCCGAAGTCGCCGACGGCGATGTAGAGCCAGCCGTCGATGCCCATGCGACATCCGTTGGTGGTGTGGTCGGCGCCGCGCGGGTGCTCGATGCCGCCGCCGAGGCCGTCGACGAGGAGGGTGCGTTCGGTGTTGTAGTCGGCCTTGCCGTCGCCGTTCTTGTCCTGGAACTTGGAGAGGAAGGGCGGGTGCACGAGATAGAGGACGCCGCCGACGAAATGACCGCCGCGGGGGCTCTCGACCTTGGTGTACTCGATCACCTGGTCGGCGACGCCGGCGCCCTTGGTGTCGCGGGCGAGGAGGATGCGACCCATGCCCGGCTTATGGCCGAGCGAGCCATTCTTATCCGAGGAGACGTAGACGTCGCCGTTGGCGGCGGCCGACACGGCGGTCGGATAGATCTCAGGTTCCTGGGCGTTGCCGAGGAACTCGCGGATGACGAACCCTTCCGGCACGGCCTGGGCGGCGGCGGCGAAGAGGAAGAGCGCAAGGGAGGAGCGAGGCATAGGGATGCGGGGTAAGAGGATAAGATGTAGGCGAGACCGGCTTTGTTCCAAGCGGGAAGCGACGACCGGGCCCATCTTAGCGTCTTGCCCGTCCGCCCCCGGGGACTAACCCTCGTGCCATGGCCCTTCCGGCGCTCACGTTCTTCCCCCGCCCGAGGGAACTGACCCTCCGCGGGGGCTGGCTCGAGGTACCTCCCCTGCCCCACCCGACCGCCGCCTTTATCAAGCACCTGCCGTCGACGATGGCGGAAGCTCGCGCGGCCTTGGCCGCGGCGACCGACGGCGCGTGCCGGATCGTCCATAAGCCCGCCCGCGGCGCGGAGGGTTATCATATCGAGATCCTCGCGAGCGGCGTCCGCCTCCATGCCGGCGACGCCCATGGCGTGCTCTACGGCGCGCAGACCCTCCGCCAGATCGCCGAGCAATATCCCGACGAACTTCCGCACCTCGAGATCACCGACTCGCCCGACCTGCCCGTGCGCGGGTTCATGCTGGACGTCTCGCGCACGCGCGTGCCCACGCAGCCCGAACTCCTCGGCCTCGTCCGCGCGCTCGGCCGCCTGCGCGTCAACCAGCTGCAGCTTTACGTCGAGCATACCTTCGCCTTCCGCGGACACGAGGACGCCTGGAAGGAAGCCTCGCCGCTGACGCCCGCGGAGATCCGCGAGCTCGACGACGCCTGCGCGGAGCTCGGCATCGAGCTGGTCCCGAACCTCAACACGTTCGGCCATATGGAGCGCTGGCTGCGTCATCCGCGTTACCGCGCGATGGCCGAGTGCCCCGAAGGTTGGATCCACCCGCTGACCGGACAATTCAAGGAATTCCCCGGCACGCTCCGCCCCGACCAGGCCTCGGTCGACTTCGCCGGCGCGCTGCTCGACGACTATCTGCCGAACTTCCGCAGCCGCCAGGTGAACATCGGCGGCGACGAACCGTGGGAGCTCGGCCAAGGCTTCAGCAAGCAGGCCGTCGCCGAACGCGGCAAGCACCGCGTCTATCTCGACCACCTCAAGAAGCTCTGCGCGCTCGGGCGCGACCGCGGCCGCACCGTGCAGTTCTGGGGCGATATCCTGCTCGAAGACCTCGCGCTCGCGCAGGACGCGCCAGCCGACGCCGTACCCGTCGTCTGGGGTTATGATGCCGGCCATCCGTTCAAGGAACAGTGCGGGCGACTCCGTGAACTCGGCCGCGCCTATCTCGTCGCGCCGGGTACCAGCGCCTGGCAGAGTTTCACCGGTCGCCTCGACAACGCCTTGGCCAATCAGGCCGAGGCCGTCGGCGCCGCCGTGCGTCACGAAGCCCGCGGCATCCTGCTGACCACCTGGGGCGACAACGGCCATCACCAGCCTTGGCCGACGTCGTGGCTGCCCATGGCCGCCGGCCTCGCCCAGGCGTGGGGCTTCGCCGCCAACGCCAAGACCGATTTCGCCGCCGGCTGCGCCATCCTCGGCGGACTTTCTTCCGACGAAGGCAAAGCCGTCGCCGCGGCGCTCCATCAGCTCGGCACGCTCGACGGACGGATCGCCAAGGCCAACCGCAACAAGAGCCTCACCTGGGATTTCCTCACCGCCAAGCCGGACGCGCTCGCGAAATTCACGGAGGGCGTCACGCCGGCGGAGATCGCCGCCTCGCAGGCGCACCTCGCCGAAGCCGCCGCCCTGGTCGCGCGGATCACCGATGAGACGATCCGCGCAGAACTCTCGCTCGGCGCCCGCCTCGCAGGCGCCGGCCTGCGTCGCGCCGCCGGCCAGCCGATCTCCGCCGAAGAACAGGCCCGTCTTAAAAAGGAATATGAGGTCGTCTGGCTGCGTCGCTCGCGCCCCGGGGGATTGAGCGAAAGCGTGGCCGGTTTGTTCGGGTAGGGCTGACCGGCCCGGTCAGCCGCGTCTCGAGGTAGGGACGCGATGACATCGCGTCCGCCCGGGGATTCGAACGGATGCGATGTCATCGCATCCCTACCTC
>RFRI01000159.1 GCA_009924535.1 Verrucomicrobiota bacterium | reverse complement strand
CGCGACTGGCTCGTGAAGAACCTCAACGCGGACAAGCCGTTCGACCAGCTCAGCACCGAGATGCTCGCGGGCGACCTGCTCCCGAACGCGACGCTCGACCAGAAGATCGCCACGGCCTTCAACCGTAACCACATCCTCAACGGCGAAGGCGGCAACATCGCCGAAGAGCAGCGCTACGTCAGCCTCTTCGACCGCGTCGAGAGCACCACGACCACCTGGCTGGGCATGACGGTCGCCTGCGCGCAGTGCCACGACCACAAGTACGACCCGGTGAAGCAGAAGGACTATTACCAGTGGATGGACGCGTTCAACCACGTCAACGAACGCGGCGTGCCCGGCGGCGGCGTCTCCCTCGTGAAGGGCGTCACCACCCGCTTCCGCCTCGACACCACCGTCGTCGAAGTGCCCACGCCGGACCAGACGGCCGAGCTGGCCAGACGCCAGGCCGCGTTCGACCAGCTGAACAAGGACTTCTTCGTCCACCAGAAGAAGGCCTACGAAGCCTGGCTCGCCAAGCCGACCAAGGACAAGGGCATGCTCCCGAAGGAGATCGACGCCCTGCTCGCGCCGGAGAAGAAACGCACCGCGGCCGAGGAAAAGCAGCTGCGCGCCCATTATGACAAGGTCGTCTTCGTCGAAGACCGGAAGAAGATCCCCGCGGTCCTCGCCATCGATAACGCCAAGCTCCAGGTCGACGGCTATCGCAACGACAAGATCCCGCGCGTGATGGTGATGAGCGACGGCATGCCGCGCGAGACGAACATCCTCGACCGCGGCGCCTACCTCTCGAAGAAGGAGAAGGTCACCTTCGACGCGCCGAGTTTCCTGCCCCCGTTGCCGAAGGACGCCCCGAAGAACCGCCTCGGCCTCGCGCAGTGGCTCTTCCGCCCCGAGCACCCGCTGACCGCCCGCGTGCAGGTCAACCGCCAGTGGCAGCAGCTCTTCGGCAAAGGCATCGTGCGCACCTCGGAGGACCTCGGCGTCCAGAGCGAACGCCCCACGCACCAGGAACTGCTCGACTGGCTGTCCGTCGAGTTCCGCGAATCCGGCTGGAAGACCAAGGCCCTCCAGAAGATCATCCTGACGAGCAAGACCTACCGCCAGTCCAGCCACGTCACGAAGGAACAGCTGCAGAAGGATCCGGAGAACAAGCTCCTCTCGCACGCCCCGCGCCTGCGCCTGCCCTCGCCGATCCTCCGCGACGTCGCCCTGAGCACGAGCGGCCTGCTCAACGCCCAGCTCGGCGGCGCGCCGGTCTACCCGTATCTGCCTGACAGCCCGTGGGAGAGCCTCGCGATCACGAAGGAGCGCGACTTCACCTACCCGACCTCCCAGGGCGCCGACCTCTACCGCCGTTCGCTCTACACCTTCTGGCGCCGCACCATCGCGCCGGTGAACATGTTCGACAGTTCCGCGCGCCAGACCTGCCGCGTACGCACGGCGGTGACGTCCTCGCCGCTGCACGCGCTCACGATGCTCAACGACCCGACCTGGGTCGAAGCCGCGCGCGTCCTCGCCCAACGCGTGACCAAGGAGCAGCCCACCGACGAAACCCGCCTCGCGCGCGCCTTCGCCCTCGTGCTCGGCCGTACGCCCGCCGGCCAGGAACCCGCGCTCCTCGCCAAGATGTTCGCGAACCAGCGCGCCGTCTACTCCGCCGACGCCAAGGCCGCCGAAGCCCTGCTCGCGACCGGCGCCAGCAAGCGCGATACGACGATCCCCGCCGCCGAACACGCCGCGCTCACCGCGACCTGCCTCGCCCTTTACAACCTCGACGCCGCGGTCACCCGCGACTGAACCCCATGGACTTCGAACTCTCTCCCTCCGAATGGCGCGAGCGCCTGACGCGCCGCAGCTTCCTCAGCGCCGGCGTCCAAGGTATCGGCGCGGTCGCCCTTGGCTCGCTCCTCGCCCGCGACCTCAAGGCCGCGAACAGCCCGATCGGCGCGCTGCCCGGCCTCCCGCACTTCGCCCCCAAGGCTAAGCGCATGATCTGCCTCTGGCAAGGCGGCGGCCCTTCCCACGTCGACCTCCTCGACCACAAGCCGCTCCTAGCCAAGATGGCCGGCCAAGACATTCCCGCGAGCGTCCGTGGCGACACCCGCCTGTCGTCGATGTCGAACAGCTACCCGAAGTATAACTGCGTCGGCGCGATCAAGCCTTTCAAGAAATGGGGCCAGAGCGGTATCGAGATGAGCGAGATGCTGCCCTTCACCGGCGCCATCGCCGATGAGCTCTGCGTCGTCCGCTCGATGAACACCGAGGCGGTCAACCACGCCCCCGGCGTGACGTTCTTCATGACGGGCTCGCAGATCCCGGGCCGTCCTTCGATGGGCGCCTGGCTTTCCTACGGCCTCGGCACGATGAACGAGGACCTGCCTGCGTACGTCGTGATGACCTCCTCCGACGCGGCCAAGACGTGCGGCCAGCTCTTCTTCGAGCACTACTGGTCCAACGGCTTCCTGCCCGGCAAGCATCAGGGCGTGCGTTTCCGCGGCGTCGGCGATCCGGTGCCCTACGTCAACAATCCCGCCGGCGTCAGCCGCGAGGCGCGCCGCACGATGCTCGACGACATGCAGGCGCTCAACCGCGCGCACCTCGGCCAGGCCGGCGACCCCGAGATCGACACGCGCATCTCCCAATACGAGATGGCCTTCCGCATGCAGGCTTCCGTGCCCGACCTGCTCGACTTCAAGAACGAGCCGAAGTCCGTCCTCGAGATGTACGGCCCCGACGTCCTCAAGCCCGGCACGTTCGCCAACAACTGCCTCATCGCCCGCCGCCTCGCCGAACGCGGCGTGCGCTTCACGCAGCTGATGCATTCCGGCTGGGACCAGCACGGCAACCTCTTCAGCGGCCAGCTCGCCCAGCAGTGCCTCGACACCGACCAGGCCAGCGCGGCCTTGGTCAAGGACCTCAAGCAACGCGGCTTGCTCGACGACACCCTCGTCGTCTGGGGCGGCGAATTCGGCCGCACCCCGTTCGGCCAGATGCGCGCGGGCTTCAAGGCCGAGCCCACGGGCCGCGACCACTTCGGCCGCGCCTACTCCTGGTGGCTCGCCGGCGGCGGCGTGAAGGCCGGCCACGTGCACGGCGAGACCGATGAGTTCGGCTGGAACGTCACCAAGGACTCCGTCCACATCCACGACATGCAGGCCACCCTGATGCACCTCTTCGGGATCAACCACGAGGGGCTGCTCTTCCGCTACCAGGGCCGCCAGTTCCGCCTGACCGACGTCCATGGCCAGGTGGCCAAGGGCATGCTGAAACAGGCCTGAACTGGGAAAGAGGCGGGGAAAGGGGCAAAGTAGGCATTTTGACCGCTTTTCCCCTTGCTCCCGCCCCTGCGACCCCTTTTCTCCAAACTTCCACCCACCTTACGGCCATGACCCAGCACAACAGTTTCAAGTCCAGCGCCTCCTCCTCCGGAGCGAAGCGTAACGTCCTCAAGCGCTTCGAGCGCGTGGAACTGCTCAAGAAGCGCGGTACCGTCAAGGACCTGAAGCGCGTGACCAAGCTTCCGAAGACCAAGCCTGACGCCTAAGTCCGGGTTTCGTTCCTTTGCGAAAAGCCCACCCGGACAACCGGGTGGGCTTTTTGTTTTTACAGGACCAAACCCACGCTCGCCAGTCCACCCCCCTTCTCACCACCCTCTTACTTTCGACCGCTATGGAAAACCCTCGGCAGAAATATCGCCCCTTCGAGACCGTGAAGCTGCCCGATCGGCGATGGCCTGACGCCCGTCTCGAGCAAGCTCCGCGCTGGTGCTCCGTCGACCTCCGCGACGGCAACCAAGCCTTGGCGATCCCGATGAACGTGACAGAGAAGCACGAGATGTTCCAGATGCTTTGCCGTATCGGCTTCAAAGAAATCGAAATCGGCTTCCCTTCCGCTTCTGACACCGAGTTCGCTTTCACCCGGGAGTTGATCGAAAAGAAACTGATTCCCGAGGACGTCTCCGTCCAAGTACTCGTCCAAGCGCGCGAACATCTGATCCGGCGCACGCTCGAATCGCTGAAAGGCGCCCACCGAGCGATTGTCCACCTCTACACGCCGACCAACCCCGCCCAGCGCGACATCGTCTTCGGGCTCTCGAAGGCGCAAGTTCTCGAGATGGCGGTGAACGGGACCAAACTCATCCGCGAACTCACCGAAGCGCAGCCCGAGACGCATTGGCAATTGGAATTCAGCCCTGAGACATTTGTGCTCACCGAGCCCGACTACTCCCTCGAGGTCTGCGAAGCGGTCGCCAAGGCCTGGGGCGCTTCAGCCCAGCGTAAGATCATCCTCAATCTCCCTCTCACCGTCGAAGCCGGCACGCCGAACACGCACGCCGACCAAATCGAGTGGTTCTGCCGTCATCTCAGCAATCGCGAGATGGCCATCGTCTCCCTGCACACGCACAACGACCGCGG
>RFRI01000158.1 GCA_009924535.1 Verrucomicrobiota bacterium | reverse complement strand
ATAGCTGGCCTGAAGCCCATCCTTCATCGCCCATCGTTCATCTGCTTGTGCCATCTGTCTCTCGCTGTTCTAGCCATAGCCCCAGCCCAGCACCTGGCCCTCGTGCGAACTTTGTTCGCACGCTCACTTGTTCACACGGGGCCGCGGTTCCTTGACACTTCGCAGCGCCGGGCAAATCGTCCGCACGTGCTGCTGGTCATCGATAACTACGATTCGTTCACCTATAACCTGGTCCAATACTTCGGGCAGTTGGGCGTGGAACAGAAGGTGTACCGCAACGACCAGATCACGGTGGAGGAAGCGCTCGCGCTGAATCCCGACCGCGTGATGATCTCGCCGGGCCCGTGTTCGCCTGCCGAAGCCGGCGTCTCGTGCGCGATGATCAAGGCCTTCGCCGGCAAGAAGCCGATCCTCGGCGTGTGCCTGGGTCACCAGGCCATCGGCCATGTCTTCGGCGGCAACGTCATCCGCGCGCCGCACCTGATGCACGGCAAGACCTCGCCGGTGTTCCACCACAACACCGACGTCTTCAAGGGCCTGCCTTCGCCTTTCGCCGCGACCCGCTACCACTCGCTGGTGGTCGAGCGATCCACTTTCCCCGCCGCCCTCGAGGTGACGGCCTGGACCGAAGACGGTCTCGTGATGGGCCTGCGCCATCGCGAGCTCCCGATCTGGGGCGTCCAGTTCCATCCGGAGTCCTTCGCCACCGAGCACGGGCTCCAGCTGCTGGGGAACTTCCTCAAGCTCTGAGCGATGTTCTGCCCCCGCTGCAATCACGAGGATACGAAGGTCCTGGAGACCCGCCTCGGGAAGGGTAACCATTCCATCCGCCGTCGTCGCGAGTGCCTGGCTTGCGACCATCGCTTCAGCACGATCGAGGAGATCGTCCGCGAAGGCATGGTCGTCGTGAAGCGTAACGGCGCCCGCGAGGAGTTCGACATCGGCAAGATCGCCTCCGGCGTCCGCAAGGCCACCGACAAGCGCCCCATCGAGCTTGAGCGCATCAACCTGATGATCTCCGAGATCGTCGAGAACCTGCAGGCGAAGTTCGGCGACGAGGTCCCGTCCAGCGCCATCGGCGAGGAGATCATGGCGCGCCTCCAGGCGGTCGACCAGATCGCCTACGTCCGTTTCGCCAGCGTCTACCGCGAGTTCCGCGACATCGATGAGCTCGCCAAAGCGATCGACCAGCTCCGCAAGGGAGGAAAGGCCAAGTGACCGCCGCGCTGCCTAAGTCGATCCGCCTCCGCACGCTCAATGCGCTGCTGGCCTCGATGGTGGGTACCGCTCCCCAGTTGCGGAGCGATGTCGACGCCGTGTTGCGCGTCTTCGAGGCCGACGATGAGACCGACCCTCGCCTCAACGCCGCGGACCTCGCCGCCGCGGCCGCCCAGATCTTCCGCCTGCTCTCGCCGGACCGTCCGGTTCCCACCGTCGCGGTCCTCGACCATCGCGCCGATCCGTTCGACGCCCTCTGGGCGCATGAACGCGTCGAAGCCGCCTTGGCCACGACTGGAGAAGCCGCCGACGTGCTCTTCTGGGTCGTCGGCCTGCAGGACCAGTATCTCGCCGGTACCCGCGCCCGTTCGACCCGCTGGCGTGCCGCCTACGACGAAGCGGTCGACACGGTGCAGGGCCTCGTCGCCCGTCAGGCTGGCCGCCGTCGCGTGACGGTCGTCGTCCTCTGATTTTTCCATGAGCGCCCCGAAGACGCTGTTCCAGAAGATCGCCGACAAGGAGATCCCCGCGAAGCTCATCCATGAGGACGCCGTGTGCGTGGCCTTCCATGACATCGCCCCGCAGGCGCCGACCCACGTCCTGATCGTGCCCCGCAAGCCCATCCCGCGCGTCGCTGAGGCGACCGCGGAAGACCAGGCTACGCTCGGGCATCTGCTGCTCGTGGCCGGACAGCTTTCCCGCCAGCTCGGCTTGGCCAAGGGTTTCCGCGTCGTGATCAACAACGGTCCCGACGGCGGTGAGACGGTCCCGCACCTGCACGTGCATCTGCTGGGTGGACGCGCCCTCGATTGGCCGCCAGGCTGAGGCCATGAGCGCGCCCGAACCTTGCCTCGTCCTCGACGGCTCCGCCCGCGCCGGAGTCCGGGTGGGAGTTCTCTCGGGCGGTCGCTGGGTAGGGCAGGGCCTCTCGCCTGACGGCGCCTTGGAAGGCCTCTTTGGCTGCGTCGCGGCGGCCTTGGCCGAAGCCAAGCTTTCCCTCGCGGATATCCGCTCCTTCGCCCTGTGCGTCGGTCCTGGCTCCGTACTCGGCATTCGCATCGCTTCCCTCGCGGTCCGTTCCTGGTCGGCGCTCGAGCCGCGCCCGATCTTCATCTGGGAATCGCTCGCCGGCATCGCCCGTTCGGCGCTGGTCGCCGGCGAGAAGGGCCCGTTCCTCGTCGCCACCGAATCCCGCCTGAAGCGCTGGCATGCGCTCGAAGTTTCCGTCGATGGCTCGCTGGGCGCGCCATTTGAAGCCGAGGCCGCGCAGCTGAATTCCTCAGGTCATCGCGTGCTGGCCTCAAGCGAAGCCGCTCCCGGCGTGCTGACGTCGCACGTCTCCGTCCCGCATCCTTGGTCTGCTTTGCCGGTGTTCTTCGGTCAGTCCGGCTTCCTCCGTGCGGAGTCCCGTCCCGATGCGTTGAACGTCGCCAACGATTTCGCCACTTGGTCTGGGGAGCGCCACCGTTCATGAGCGCTTCGTCCAATGCCTCCGCCGCGCGCGCTTGGGTCGAGATCGACCTGCCGGCCATCGATCGCAATGTCGGTCGCATCAAGCAGGCCCTCCCGCCCCACGTGCGTTACGTCGCCGTGGTCAAGGCCAACGCCTATGGCCACGGTATGCCTGAGGTCGCCACGCGCCTGCTTCAGGCTGGCGTCGATTGCTTCGCGGTGGCGAATGTCGCCGAAGCCGCGAACCTGCGCGAGATCGGCCATGACGCCGACATCCTGCTGCTGAGTCCGACCCTTCCTGGCGAACTCCCCCGGGCGTTGGCCCTGGGACTTGATGTGACCTTGAACTCGCTCGACGAAGCGCGCTCTCTCGCCGCCGCGTCCGCGAAGTCGGGCCTCAAGGCGAAGGTGCACGTCAAGGTCGACACCGGCATGGGCCGCGCCGGCGTCTGGCATGAGCAAGCCGCGGAACTCTTCGCGTTCGTCCAGGCTGATGCCGCCTTCGAATGGCGCGGCGTCTATACTCACTTTTCCGATGCGGACAGCGATGCGGCCTACACCGCCGATCAACGCGCCATCTTCCTCAGGTTGCTGGAACGGATTCCCGCCGCGATCCGTGCCGGGCTGATGATCCATGCCGACAACAGCGCCGGGCTCGAGAGCTTCTCGGCCTCGGCGCCGTTCAACGCCGTGCGCGTCGGCCTGATGCAATACGGGCTGCCACCATCCTCCGGCTCCTTCCTCGCCAGCCTCCGTCCGGAGCCCGTGCTGTCCTTTCATGCTCGCATCGTCCTCGTGAAGGACTTGCCCGCCGGCACCGCCGTCAGCTATAATCGGACCAAGGTGCTCACCCGCCCGACCCGCGTGGCCATCGTGGCTGTGGGCTACGGCGACGGCGTCCCAACCGCTGCGAGCAACCGCGGCTTCTTCCTCGTGCGAGGTCAGCGTTGCCCGATTCTCGGCCGTGTGACCATGGACCAGACGATCATCGACGTGACCGACGTCCCGCCCATCGTTGTGGGCGATATCGCCACGATCCTGGGGGCGCAGGGTGCGGACCGTATCACCGTGGCGGAGTTCTGCGCCTGGGCCGATTGCATCCCGTGGGAGGCCCTTTGTACGCTGACCCAGCGCGTGCAGCGGGTCTATCGTACCGACCGCACCTGACATGGCTTCCGTCTTACGCTTCGCATTGCTTTGCCTCGCCGCGGCCGGAGCGTTCGCGTCGGATGACCCCCTTGCCACCGCCATCGGCCATGCCAAGGCCCATCCGCAGGGCGATGCCCCCGCCAGCTTTGTCGCGGCGGACTTTCGGGGCGATCTCCGCGACCTGCCCATCGGCGTCTTTGATTCCGGTGTCGGCGGGCTGACGGTCCTCGAGGCCCTCAAGGCCCATGACCGCCATCACAACCTGACCGGCGCGGAAGGCGCGGATGGCGTGCCGGATTTCGCCGGCGAACGTTTCGTATATTTCGGCGACCAAGCGAACATGCCGTACGGAAATTATTCCGCGGTGGGGCGGACGGATTTCCTGCGCGAACTCATCCTGCGTGACGCCCTGTTCCTGCTCGGTCGGCGGCAGGCGACCGGCGAGAAGCCGCCGGTGAAGGCCATCGTGATCGCCTGCAATACCGCCACCGCCTATGGGCTCGAAGACCTCCGGGCCGCCGTGAAGGCCTGGGGTATCCCCGTCATTGTCATCGGCGTCGTTGAAGCCGGCGCGCAAGGCCTGGCCGAGACCGCCGACGGCGCACAGGGTGGGGTCGCCGT
>RFRI01000157.1 GCA_009924535.1 Verrucomicrobiota bacterium | reverse complement strand
GGTCAGCGACCTGGAGACGGGCGGCCAGCCGATGACCGAACTGCCTTTCGCCGCCAACCGCGGGCTCGTGGTCCCGGATCGCGAATATAAGCTGCGCATCGGCGCCGGCGCCTGGAATGACGGCGACACCGCCAATCTTTCCATCGGCCAAGGCTACCTGCTCACGACCCCTCTGCATATGGCTTGCCTGGCCGCCTCCGTCGCCCGCGGCGAAACCCGCACGGTCCCTTCCATCATCCATTCCTTGGAGCGGAACGGCCGACACCTCGGCGCCCAACCCATCGGCCTCACCCCGGAACAGCTGGAAGCGCTCCGCGGCGGCATGCTGCGCTGCGTCGAAGAAGGCACCGCACGGGGCGCCCGGATCCAAGGCCTGCCTTATGCCGGCAAGACAGGTACCGCCGAATATTTCAAGAAGGGCGAGAAGGCCCACCTTGCTTGGATGATCGGCTACGCCCCGGCGGAAAATCCGGTCGTCGCTTTCGCGGTGCTGGTCGAGGGACAGGTCGATACCAATACCTGGGGCGGCAAGACGGCCGGGCCGGTGGCGAAGGAGATGTTGGAGAGCTGGTGGCCGATCGCGGTGAAGGCAAACCAGGAAGACAAGCCGAAGGTCCCTCGTTAATCCCTGATCAACACCGGCGTGCCCACCGGCACGAGTTCGAACAGCCGGATGACGTCCGAGTCAGAAAGCAGCACGCACCCATGGCTGTTCGGTTGTCCAAGTTTGGCCGATTGGTTCGTGCCATGGATATAGACGTAGCGGCGCCGCGTATCGACGACGCGGCCTTCGGCATCCGTTCCTTGGTTTCGACCGGCCTCGAGACCGTCGAGCCAAAGAATGCGCGAAGTGATGAGATTGTCCTCAGGCGTAGTCCACTCCGAGGCGAGTTTGCCGGTCGGCTGACGGGCCTTGAAGACCATGCCTGGGATGGCGTCCGCCCCGATCTTCTCGCAGACCTGATGAAGCCCCGCCGGAGTCTGCTGGGAATCCTGGACGCAACCGACGCCAGCCCGGGCGGTGCTCACGACATAGGTTTGGCAGCCAACACCATGGAAATGCCATAATTTTTGCTGGTCAACCGACACAACGATGCAATGTTCAGCGACAGGCAGACCCAGCCCCTCCAGGCGCAGGGTCACCTCCTTCTTCAACCCTAACTCGAACTCAGAACATGGCATATCGTATCGGCATCGTGGGCGTGACAGGCGCGGTGGGTCAAGAACTGCTGGCGCTCATGGCCAAGCGGAACTTCCCCGTGGCCGAACTGCGCCCCCTGGCTTCGGCCCGCTCGGCCGGCTCCAAGGTCACCTACGGCGGCAAGGAATGGACCGTGCAGGAAGCCAAGCCGGAGGCCTTCGAAGGGCTTGATTTCGCCATCTTCAGCGCCGGCGGCTCGATCTCCCTCGCCCTCGCCCCCGAAGCCGTGAAGCGCGGCTGCATCGTCATCGATAACAGCTCGGCCTACCGCATGTTTCCGGATGTCCCGCTGGTCATCCCTGAGATCAACGCCCACCACCTCGCCGACCACAAGGGCATCATCGCCAACCCCAATTGCTCGACCGCCATCGCGCTGATGGGGCTCTACCCGCTCCACCAGGCCTTCGGGCTCAAGCGCTTCTTCGCTTCGACCTACCAGGCCGTCTCCGGCACCGGTGCCGAGGCGATGCGCGAACTCGATGCCCAAGCCCGCGCCTGGGCCAAGGGCGAGACCCTCGCCCCTAAGGTCTACCCGCACACGATCAATTTCAACCTCATCCCCCAGGTCGATTCGTTCCTCGAGGACGGATACACCAAGGAAGAGATGAAGATGCTCAACGAAGGCCGCAAGATCATGGACCTGCCCGGACTCAAGGTCACCACCACCTGCGTCCGCGTCCCGGTCTTCCGCGCCCACTCGATCGCCATCAGCGCCGAATTCGAAAGGCCGGTCGACATCGCCGCCGCCCGCAAGGCCATCAGCGCCTTCCCCGGCGCCGAACTCTGCGACGATCCGGCGAACAAGAAATATCCGATGCCGCTCGACTACGCCGGCAAGGAGAAGTGCGGCGTCGGTCGACTCCGCAAGGACACCCTCTTCGATAACGGCATCTCCCTCTGGGTCTCGGGCGACCAGCTCTGGAAGGGCGCCGCGCTCAACGCGATCCAGATCGCCGAAGCGCTGCACGCCCAGGGTCGCCTGGCTCGCAAGTAATCAGCCCATGGCCCGGAGCAACGATCGCGCGCCGCGCCACGCCGACCTCCATCGGCCGGTCCGTCTTTTCGACGAAGGGGACATCCCTGCCCTGCTCAAGGACCTCAAGGATCCGCTCATCCTCGTCCTCGACGGTGTCCAGGATCCCCACAATCTCGGCGCCTGCATCCGCAACGCCGAGTGCGCCGGCTGCGCCTTCGTGGTCATCACCCGCAAGAATTCCGCCCCCGTCACCGACACGGTCCGCAAGGTCGCCGTCGGCGCCGCGGAAACGATGCCGATCGTCCAGGCGAACAATCTCCGCAACGCTCTCGTGAAGTTGAAGGATGCCGGCGTCTGGCTGGCGGGCACCTCCGACCATAAGGCGAGCCAATCGCTCTTCGCCGCCAAGCTGAGCGGACCACTGGCGATCGTGCTCGGCGCCGAAGGCGACGGCATCCGTCATCTGACCGCCGAGACCTGCGATTTCCTCCTGCGCATCCCCATGCTCGGCCAGGTCCCCTGCCTCAACGTCTCGGTCTCCGCCGGCGTGTGCCTTTTCGAGGCCGTCCGTCAGCGCGGTCATCGCTGAGGTTCAATTTTTCTTTACCCCTCCCTCAGGGCGTGTCGTAATCGACTCGTTCGGCAGGCCAGATAGCTCAATGGTAGAGCAGTTGACTTTTAATCAATTGGTTCCGGGTTCGAGTCCCGGTCTGGCCACTCCGAACAGCCGCTTTGACCTGCCCGGAAACTCTCTGCCGATTAATGTGCGTTTGCTCTTGAAATCCTGCCCGCGTCTTGCACTCATTCCCATCCCGCTGTCTGGCTGGATAGCTCAATGGTAGAGCAGTTGACTCTTAATCAATTGGTTCGGGGTTCAAGTCCCCGTCCAGCCACCAGCGGGAAACCTTTTCCAAAACGTCACCGTTCGCCCTGCAGGCGTCGGTAACGTTCGGCCATATAGGCCGCGTGGCACGGGCGGCAGTAGCTGTGGTAGCTACCGGAAGCCCGCAGCCAATGGAACATCTGGACGGGCAACTCCTGGTCGCACTGGGCGCAAGCCCGGGTGGTCACCGTGCGGCGCGATCCTCTCAGGGCCGAGCGACGGCGGGCCGCCGCGCCGAGGCACGGACGGCAGAAAGGATGGATCGCCGCGGTGCCTTCCAACCGATGGAACATGTCCAGTGTCTTGGTCTTGTGACAGCAACGGCACTTCTTCTTGGAGCTTTCATTCATGGCCACTCCAGCAAGCCTCCCCCTCAGCCCCAATCAATGGCAAGGGTCTGGGGTCTATCACTGAGGCCTTCCCCTTACTCTACGGTGACGGACTTGGCGAGATTACGCGGTTGGTCGATCGGGCACCCACGCAGGCGAGCCACATGATAGGACAACAATTGCAGGGCGACGACGGCGGGGATGGTCGCGATCAACGGGTCGCAGTCAGGAATCCGGATGACGTCGTCGGCGATCGCGGCATCGGGCCCGCCTTCCGTGACGATGGCGATGATACGCGCACCCCGCGCCTTGCACTCTTCGGCGTTACCCAAGGTCTTTTCGATGACCGGAGAACGATTCGCGAGGACGACCACCGGCATGCCTGGCGTCAGCAACGCGATGGGACCATGCTTGAGCTCGGCGGCATGATACCCTTCGGCGTGGATATAGGAGATCTCCTTGAGTTTAAGCGCGCCTTCCAGCGCCACCGGATACATCGGGCCGCGGCCCAAGAAGAAGGCATGCTCATGCTTGGCCATCGATTCGGCGACCTTCGCGATGACGGCATCCTGCCGGAGCACGGCTTCGATCAGTTCCGGGAGTCGCGCGATCTCGGCAGCCAGCGCGAGTCCTCGTTCGCGTGAAAGGCGGCGTCCGCGGCCCAGCTTGAGGGCCATCAGGAGCAAGACGGCCACCTGGCCGGTGAAGGCCTTGGTGGAGGCGACGGAAATCTCCGGACCGGCATGCAGGTAGACACCCCGGCCGGCTTCCCGGGCGATGGTCGACCCGACGACATTGACGAGACCCATGACCATGGCGCCCTTCTCCTTGGCTTCGCGGACGGCGGCCAAGGTGTCAGCGGTCTCGCCCGACTGGGAGATGGCGACCACGAGATCGCGCCCATCGACGAGCGGATTGCGGTAGCGGAATTCGGCGGCGGGTTGGACTTCGGCCTGGATGGCGGCGAGGTCCTCGAAGGCGAATGCCTCGTGGCCTCGGATCCGTCGGCGCTGATCGCGCATACCCGTCGGGTCATCTACCTCGACGACGGCGACGTCGCGCTGGTCACCGCGGACTCCGT
>RFRI01000156.1 GCA_009924535.1 Verrucomicrobiota bacterium | reverse complement strand
GCGCTAGCGCCAATTGCTCTGCATCGGCAGCCGGTGCTTCATGCGACTCCAAGACTGCCAACATGCCGCTGATCAACAAGCGGTCCTGGATCGCATCCAGGCGCTCGGGGCATTCCGGGTGGCCCGCACCCATCTCGTGCCGGCGGCAACTGGGGTGGGTGAAATAACCGGTTTTATGCATACAGGCTGGGTAACGCTGGTGGCGACGATTCTAGTGGCGGGCCTGCGTGCCAACCCGCCGCCCCAGCACGCCCTGCTCTTCTCCGGCGCCAGCACGCTGCGCCTCTGGAAGAACGTCGCCGAGGAGATGAAGCCGTATCCCGTGATCAACCGCGGCTTCGGCGGCTCCTACACCACCGAAGTCCTCGGCTACATGGATCGCATCACGCTACCCTACCACCCGCGCGTGGTCGTCTTCCAGTGCGGCGGCAACGACATCAACGCCGGCGACCCCGTCGAAGCCCCCATCGCCCGCATCCGCGAATACCTCGCCCGACTGCGCAAGGAGAACCCGGATTGCGCCGTGGTCTTCGTGGCCACCACCCGCGCTCCTTCCCGCAAGGCGAAGTGGGAGCAGCTCGACGAATACAACCGCCAGCTCCAGCAGATCGTGAAGGAAGGCAAAGGCCTGTGGTACGTCGACATCAACCCGGCGCTCAACCTCCCGAACGGCGAGGGCAAGCCCGGCCACTACCTCAAGGACAACCTGCACCCCGACGTCGCCGGCTACAAGGCCATCGCCGCCGTCCTGAAGCCCGCCGTCGACGCCGCCTGGCAGGCGACCGAGGCCGCTTTCAAGGGCAAGTAAGAGGCCTGCAGAGAGTATGGAGTATCGAGTATAGAGTTTCGGGGTAAATAACCCTGCATTCTTTTCCTATACTCGATACTCGATACTCCATACTCTAGATTCTGATGTCCTCCCCCTCCGCCAGTCCCGCCGCCGAACGTTTCCCGAACGGGCCGTTCACGCGCTACATGATCGGCGAAGGAATCTCGATGACGGGCACCTGGATGCAGGGCATGGCGCTCGGCTGGGTCATGACCGAAGTCGTAGTCCGCGACGGCCTCCAGAGCTACGAAGGCCTGCTGCAGGCCGCGCCGCACCTCGCCAGCGGACTGGTCATGCTGGCGCTTTTCCGCCTCGGCGGCGCCTACGCCGACCGTCACGACAAGCGCTTCATCCTGCAGGTCTGCCAGCTCGCGCAGATCGGCTTCGCGCTGGCGATCGGCAAGCTCGTCGCCCACGGCGCGCTGCACACCTGGCACCTCATCGTGGCCGCGGCCCTGCTCGGCGTCTCCAGTTCCTTCGAGATGCCCGCCGCCGCGGCGATCGTCCCGGAACTCGTGGCGAAGGAAAACGTCGCCAAGGCCATCTCCGTCGACCGCGCGGTCTTCCACGCCACCCGCCTCGTCGGCCCGGCCGCCGCGGGCTATCTCGTCGGCCGCTACGGCGCGGAATGGGCCTTCTACCTGAACGCGGCGTCCTTCGTGGCGCTGATGATCGCCTTGGCCACGCTCCCCCGACGTCCGCAGGGCACGGCCGAGGAAGAACAGAAGCGCCAGGGCGGCGCCGGCGAAGGCTTCCGCCATGTCCGCCAGGACAAGCCCAGCCTCGCGATGGTCGCGCTGCTCGCCACCAACACGCTCTTCGTCTTCCCCGTGATCATCGTGCTGCTGCCGCTGTACGCGAAGAACGACCTCCACGCTTCTCCTCAGCAGATGGGCCTGCTGATGCTGTGCTCCGGAGCGGGTTCGGTCTCCGGCTCGCTACTTATCATGGCACTTCGGCCTTCCCTCCGTCGCCTCGCGATCCTGACCGGCATGGTCCTCGCCTGCGGAGCGCTCGTGAGCCTCAGCCAGGCAAACGGCCTCGTCTGGGCCGGCGCCTCACTCGTCTGCCTCGCGGTCGGCGTGTCCACGCTCGTCGGCCTCGCCAACACCATCGTCCAAGAACGTTCGCCCGCCGAACTGCGCGGCCGCGTCTCGGCCGTCGCGGGCCTGAGCTTCTTCGGGTTCCTGCCTTTCGCCGCGATCATCATGGGCTGGATGACCGACCTCTTCAAGCTGCGCAACGTCCTGCTCGGGTCGTCGATCTGCTACGCCGTCATCGGCTTCCTCGTCATGCTCACCGTCGGCAGCAAGGTGACGGGCGAGCGGGAAACCGCAGAATAACTCAAAGGGAGACCGGAAACCGGATGATTAGCTGGGGACTATGACCGCAGCACTTTTCTGGTCTCCGGTTTCCCTTTGAGTTCTACCTTCGCCTTGGCGAACTAAGTTCGCCCAAAAGTGGTGCTCCCGTTGGGAGTCGAACCCAAATCGCCGGCTTCGGAGGCTAGCATTCTATCCATTGAAATACAGGAGCGTGAGGTTCCAAAATCCCCTTTCGCGGAAGTTAGTCAACCCTTCCCGAACCGCCCGCAGGCCCGCCCTTACTTCGCAGGCATCACGCGGTCGGCGAAATCAGCGTAGTTCTTCCAGTCTTCGAGCAGGATGTCGTGCTTACCGGGACGAATATGATACCCGATGGTCTGGCCGATGGGCTTGCTGATGGGCGGAAACTCCTTGGTGCCGAGGCCAGGCTGGCCGAGCACGTGATAGACGGGGTCGGTGTGCACGGCGCCGAGGAATTCGCCGAGCGGATCGGCCCAGCTGTCCTCCGAGGCGCTGGCGACGTAGAGCGGCCTCGGCGCGACGAGCGCGAGCAGGTAATGCGCGTCAAGCGGCAGCTGGTCTTCGCGCTCGGAGAAGGTCTCGAAGCGCGCGGTGAACCAATGCGGGAAACCGCGGCCGGGATAGTGCCCGGTGATGACGCCGACGGTCTCGCCGAAGATGCGCTTGTTGAGCGCGGCGCCACCGCAACCGGAGTCGTTCGAGATCACGAAGGCGAAACGCTGGTCCTGTGCGCCGGCCCAGAGCGAAGCCTTGCCGAGACGCGAGTGGCCGTGCACCGCGGCGCGCTGGGCGTCGACGGACGGGACTTGCTCCAGGACGTCGAGCATGCGCGAGAGACCCCAGGCCCAGCAACCGATGGCGGCCCAATCGCCGTCCTTCCACTTCGTATTCGCGCCGTCGGGCGAGAGCGCTGCGCGGAAGCCATTCTTCCAGCCTTCGGGATGGTCGGGCTCGAAATCGCCATAATAGGCCGTCGCCGAAGCGTAACCGCGGTCGATGAGCGCCTCGAACTCCCAGCGGCGCGCCTGACCGCCCCGTAAGGCCGGATCGGCCTGCGTCGTGCCCTTCAGGGCCCACTGCTTGGAGACCCAGCTCGAGGTCGCGAAGACCGCTGGGTCCTCGGTCGTGGTATGATTGCTACCGAAATTGAGCCCGACGAAGACCGGGGCCGGACGCTTGGCCGCGTTGGGCACATAGAGCAGCATGTCGAACGACGGGCCCTTCTTGCCGATGGGCCAGACCTTGAACTGTGTGCGCGTGGCCTTGCCGCCGAAGGCGTCCTTGGACTGCTCGCGGATCTCGACCACGGCGTCGGCCTGCCGTTTCGCGGTATCCGGCGTACGGCCGAACATATTCTCCTCGACGAGGCGGAAGACCTCGGGGCGGCGGACCTCGTTCCAGGTCTTCGCGTCCGTCACCTTGCGTCCATCGGCGCAGACGAGCGGATCGGGCAGCGTGTATGGCGGCACTTTCGACTCTTCGGAAATCGTCGGGGGAATCGCGGCCAGCAGGAGCAGGGGTAGCAGCATGATGCGACTATGGGCGCACGTCTCGAGGGGGCAAGGACGAGGTAGGGGTAGCACCGCGTGCTGCCCTAGTGGCATCGTCGTTTCAGGTGGCGGGTGGCAGCCCAAGGTGGCAGGTGGCGGGACCAATCAGCGGACGCGACGCCGTCTCGTCCCTACCCCGTCTCTGCTTCGCAGCCGTTCACCATGCCAGCAGTTCCCCCATCCGTCGCCTACTTCTTCCCCTTCTTCGCGGCCGGCGAAGGGAACATCCCGCCGCGCGGCAGCTCCACCATCTTATACTCCCCGCCGGAAGCGGCGACGCATCGTCTGTAGAGTTCCTGCGGTTCCCTGGACGTGGAATAGATGTACAGGCGCGGGGCCTTGTGATCGGCGGCCAAGGCGAACGTCTTCACCCAGCGTTCTTCCCAGGCTTTCTCGGCGTCGGTCCGGTCGTCCGATCGCGGGATCAGGTCGGCGTCGAAGACGAGCCGTGGGATCGGCAGGTCCTTGGTGCGGTACTGCAGGATGCCGTCCTCGAAGTCGGAGAAGATGACGATGGCGTCGTACTGCTTCTGCTGGAGCATGATATCGATCCACGCGCCGACCCCGCCGACGCGGAACTGGGCGTCCTTGGCGGTGAGGAGGTTGCGACCCGCCGGGCTGAGCTTGGCCGGATCGTTGGCGGCGGCCTTGCGCCCGCCGCCGCGGTTCGAGGCGATCTGCTCGACGGTTTCGACGGTGTATTTCTGGTTCGGTTTAGAGCCCACGACTTCGCCGTCCTGATTGA
>RFRI01000155.1 GCA_009924535.1 Verrucomicrobiota bacterium | reverse complement strand
TGGCTCTTCAGATCAAGTCGGCGAAGGAATGCGCCTTCGACCAAGTCTCCCTCGGTGAAATCATGCTCCGCCTCGACCCGGGCGAAGGCCGCGTGCGTACCACGCGCCAGTTCCAGGTCTGGGAAGGCGGCGGCGAATACAATGTCGCCCGCGGCCTGCGCAAATGCTTCAACCTCCGCACCTCCGTGTGCACGGCGTTCGTCGACAACGAGGTCGGCCGCCTGCTCGAGGACTTCGTGATGCAGGGCGGCGTGAACACCGACTTCATCAAGTGGCGCGAGGACGACGGCATCGGCCGCACGGTCCGCAACGGCCTCAACTTCACCGAGCGCGGCTTCGGCATCCGTGGCGCCGTCGGCGTCCCGGACCGCGGCAACACCGCCGCCTCGCAGATCAAGCCGGGCGACTTCGACTGGGAATACCTCTTCGGCACGCTCGGCGTCCGCTGGCTCCACACCGGCGGCATCTTCGCGGCCCTCTCCGAGACCACCGCGCAGGCCACCATCGAGGCCGTCAAGATCGCCAAGAAGCACGGCACCATCGTCTCCTACGACCTGAACTACCGCCCTTCCCTCTGGAAGACCATCGGCGGCCTCAAGAAGGCCCAGGAAGTGAACCGCGAGATCGCCAAGTACGTCGACGTGATGATCGGCAACGAAGAGGACTTCACCGCCTCCCTCGGCTTCGAGGTCAAGGGCGCCGACCATAGCCTCTCCCACATCGAGACCCAGGCCTTCAAGGACATGATCGGTGAAGCCGTGAAGCAGTTCCCGAACTTCAAGGTCGCCGCGACCACGCTGCGTCGCGTGATCACCGCTACGAAGAACGACTGGAGCGCCATCTGCTGGCATGACGGCAAGTTCTACGACAGCATCCAGTTCCCCGAGCTGGAGATCCTCGACCGCGTCGGCGGCGGCGACAGCTTCGCCTCGGGCCTGGTCTTCGGCTTCCTCGAGCACAACGACGCCCAGAAGGCCGTGAACTACGGCGCCGCCCACGGCGCGCTGGCGTCCACGACCCCCGGCGATACGTCGATGGTCACCCGCAAGGAAGTCGAGAAGCAGCTCTCCGGTGGCGGCGCCCGCGTCGTCCGCTAAGCTCCAGCCCTCCCCTATACTCGATACTCGAAACCCCATACTCCAGCCCCATGTCCTCCCTCGATCTCTTCTCCCTCAAAGGCCGCACGGCCGTCGTCATCGGCGGTACCGGTGAACTCTGCGGCGCCATGGCCGAAGGCTTCGCCTCCGCTGGTGCTCACGTGATCCTCGTCGGCCGCGACCCCGCCAAGGCCGATGCCCGCCTCGCCAAGATCAAAGCCGCTGGCGGCTCCGGTGAGTTCATCTCCTGCGAAGCCACCAACAAGGCCGAGCTCGTCAAGCTGCGCGACGGCATCCTCGCCCAGCACGGCAAGGTCGACGTCCTCGTCAACGGAGCCGGCGTCAACTCGGCTACGCCCTTCTTCGAGATCGACGAGGCTCAGCTCGACAAGATCCTCACGGTGAACATCAAGGGCGTCATCTTCGGCTGCCAGGTGTTCGGCGAAGCGATGGTCGCCGCCGGCAAGGGCTCGATCATCAACCTCGGCTCGGAATCCGGCATCCTGCCGCTCTCCCGCGTCTTCACCTACTCGGCTTCCAAGGCCGCGGTGCACAATCTCTCGAAGAACCTCGCCCGCGAATGGGCCGCCAAGGGCGTCCGCGTCAACACGCTCGTCCCGGGCTTCTTCCCGGCCGAGCAGAACCGCAAGGTGCTCACGCCTGAGCGCGTGGCGATGATCCTCGGCAAGACCCCGATGAACCGCTTCGGCGAAGCCAAGGAACTCATCGGCGCCTCCCTGCTCCTCGCGTCCGACGCCGGCAGCTTCGTCACCGGCGCTGAGATCGTCGTCGACGGCGGCTTCGCCGCGATGTCCATCTAAGCGAGACCGACGACAATGGCCTTCATGGACGACCACTTCATCCTCTCGACGGGTACAGCCCAGCAGCTCTACCACGGCGTGGCGAAGGACCAGCCGATCGTCGACTACCACTGCCACCTGAGCCCGAAGGACATCGCCGACGACCGTCGTTTCGAAGACCTCACGGCCATCTGGCTCGCGGGCGACCACTATAAGTGGCGTGCCATGCGCGCCAACGGCGTCAGCGAAGACCTGATCACGGGCGACAAGTCCACGTCGCGCGAGAAGTTCCAAGCCTGGGCCGAGACGGTGCCGTCCACCCTCCGCAATCCGCTCTTCCACTGGACGCACCTCGAGCTGCGTCGCCACTTCGGTATCCAGGACGTCCTCGAAGGCGCCACGGCCCAGAAAATCTGGGACGAAGCCAACCGCCAGCTGAAGCACGGCGACCTCACGGCCCGCGGCATCCTGAAGCTGATGAAGGTCCGCGTCGTCGGCACCACCGACGACCCCGCCGACTCGCTCGACCTGCACCACCAGATCGCGAAGTCCGGCTTCGAGACCAAGGTCGTCCCGACCTACCGCCCGGACGCGTGCCTCAAGGTCCGTACGCCTGACCGCGTGCAGGCCTGGGCGAAGCGCCTCGCCGCCTCCACGGGCAAGGGCGCCGACACCTTCGCGGGCCTGATCGCCGGCCTCAACCAGCGCCACGACGACTTCGCCGCCGCCGGCTGCCGCGCCTCCGACCACGGCCTCGACTACCTGCCGGACGCCTCCTGCACGGAAGCCGAAGCCAAGGCAATCTGGGAGAACGCCATCGCCGGCAAGGCCGCGACGCTCGAGGAAGCCGAGAAGTTCACGGCCTTCATCATGCTGCACGTCGGTCGCCTCAACCACGCCAAAGGCTGGGCCACCCAGCTCCACCTCGGCGCCGTCCGTGACCCGAACCTCGGCCTGCTCAAGCGCCTGGGTTCCGACGCCGGTTGCGACACCATCGGCGACTTCCGCCAGGGGCCCGGCCTCATCCGCTGGTTCGGCACGCTCTCCGGCGAGAACGCGCTCGGTAAGACGATCCTCTACAACCTCAACCCCGCCGACACCGCCCTCTTCGCGTGCCTCCCGGGCTCGTTCCAGGACGGCGTCACGCCGGGCAAGATCCAGTATGGCTCGGGCTGGTGGTTCCTCGACCAGGAACGCGGCATGCGCGACCAGATGAACGCGCTGTCCGACCTCGGCCTGCTCAGCCGTTTCATCGGCATGATCACCGACTCCCGCTCCTTCCTCTCGTACCCGCGCCACGAGTACTTCCGCCGCATCCTGTGCGACCTCGTCGGCCAGGACGTCGAATCGGGCCGTATCCCGGACCGCAAGGACTGGAACGAACGCCTGATCGCCGACGTCTGCTACGGCAACGCCAGCCAGTACTTCGGCTTCAAGCCGTAAGCGGCGACTGCTCCTGACGAGGCCGGGCAGCCTGCGGGCTTGCCCGGCCTCTTTGTTTACGCAGCATAGACGGCACCCCGCCGATGATCCGCTTTCTCTTCGACTGCCTGCTCTGGGGTCTCGGCTTCGAACGCCGCGACCAGACCTCGTCCACCGGCTTCGACGGGGAGCACCTCATCCCGACGCGACGACGCACGGCGACGGAGGGGGCGATCCGCGTCCTCAGTTCGCTGATCTTCGTCCTCGCGTTCGCGGTCAACGTGGCCGGCTTCATCCTGCCGACCGGCGCCGCCCTGGAAGTCTCAACGTTCCTCGCCGATGGGGACTTCCCCGCGCTGGCGTGGGCGGGCGCGACGTGGTGCCTGCTCATGCTCTGCCGCCCATCCCTGCCCATGGACAGCACCGCGATCAGCACCGGGCTGTGGTGCTTCGCCGGCTACCTCCCCTACTTCGTCATCGGCAACCTGCTGGCCGTCCCGCTCCCGACCATGTTCGCCCAGGCCTGCGTGGCCGGGCTCGTCGGCGGCTATGGGCTCTTCCGGGACATCCGTCGCGAGATCCACGCGGAAAAACCCTGAATTGAACCCTTCAGGCGGCGCCTGCGGTCTTGATATTTCTCATACCAACCTAACCATAGCGCCATGCGCCTCGCCTTCCTCCTGCTCCTCTCGCTCACGACGGCGTTCGGCGCCGAGAAGAAATACAACTTCCGCAGCGACTTCTCGCTCGGCCGTTACATCGACGGGCCGCGCGTGACCCCGGTCCTCCAGAAGGACAAAGGCACCCTGCTCTTCTTCTGGGCCTACGAGCTCGAAAACCCGAGCGGCAGCAACCTGAAGATCTTCCAGAAGATCGCCGACGAGCATAAGGATGACCTGGTCGTCATCGGCGTCGAGAACCTCGGCTACGCCGGTTCGTCCAAGAACATCACCACTCTGAGCAAGAAGTCCGGGGTGACCTACAGCCTGTACAGCGGCTGCCGCAGCCCGATCAAGACCAACGCCTACCCTTACGTCTGCGCCTTCGACCGCGAAGGCAAGATGGTCTACAGCAGCGTCCCCAGCGGCGAGGAACTCGCCGAGGCGGTCGAGAAGGCCGTCGCCAAGCTCGAGAAGAAGGACGGCAAGGAAGAGCC
>RFRI01000154.1 GCA_009924535.1 Verrucomicrobiota bacterium | reverse complement strand
CATCATCCAAGGCCCGGATTATCCGACCGGCGGCATCATTTCCGGTCGCGAGGGCATTCTGAGTTACTTGAAGACGGGCAAGGGCATCGTCCGCACCCGCGGCAAGGCCCACACCGAGGAGCTCAAGGGCGGTATGGAGCAGATCGTCATCACGGAAATTCCGTATAACGTAAACCGCAATACCCTCGTCCTGCGCATCGCCGAACTCGTCGGCCGCACCCTGGCCGCCGTTTCCGCCCGCGAGCCCGGCCATCTGGACGAAGTCCTCGCCGCCGACGCCGAAACCCGCGTCGCCGCGTCCAGGCTCGCCCTGGGCCTCGCCGGTTGAGATAACCCCCTTCCCCTCTTTCATCCATGGACAATCTTTCTTTCGGCGACCTGCTCAGCTCCTTCAAGGGCATCGCCCTCGTCGCCATCTTCTTCGGTGGCTCGATCTTCGTCCACGAACTCGGCCACTTCCTCGCCGCCCGTAAGCGCGGCCTGAAGATCGAACGCTTCTCCATCGGCTTCGGCCCGCGCCTCTTCGGCTGGACCGGCAAGGACGGCGTCGACTACCGCGTCTCGATCATCCCCCTCGGCGGCTACGTCGCCCTGCCCCAGCTCGCCGAGATGGAAGGCATCGAAGGCGCGAGCAGCGAGGAAGCCGAGAAACTCCCGAAGATCTCCTACGCCGACAAGATGATCGTCTCGGTCATGGGCGCGGTCTTCAACGTCATCTTCGCCTTCGCGCTGGCCTTCATCCTCTGGTTCACCGGCATGCCGGTCGCCGAAGGCACCTCCAGCACCGTCATCGGCTACGTCCCCGAACAGCTCGTCACCAGCTCCGGCCACCTCGCGGAACTCGGCCTCGGCAACACGATCGTGGGTCCGGCCTACAAAGCCGGCCTGCGTTCGGGCGACAAGGTGCTCTCCGTCGACGACAACCCGGTCACGAACTTCAACCAGATCTCCGAGGCGGTGATGCTCGGCAACCGTAAGGATTCCCAGGGCAACCCGACCGCGACCTTCAAGGTCGAGCGTGAGGGTAAGGAGATCGAGTTCGTCGTGCAGCCGGCCCGCATCGAGCTGAATTCGAAGTCCGGCGACAAGGTCCGCATGGCCGGCCTGCAGCCCCGCACCGAAGTCATCATCGGCGAGCCCGCCGCGAATTCGCCCGCCGCGAAGGCCGGACTGAAGGCCGGAGACCGCATCCTTTCGATCGACGGCCAGCCGCTCAACAACACCGTCGAGTTCCGCGAGCTGCTCCGCAAGGGCGGCGCCAAGCCGCGTACCCTCCTCGTCGAGCGCGAAGGCGGCGTCAGCCTGAAGGTCGTCATCACCCCGCAGCTGAACACGACGGTGAATCCGGTCAGCATCATCGCCTATGGCGACGAGAAGAACCGCCATCAGCTCATCGTCTTGGCGGCCACCCGCGACCTGCTCACCAACGACCCCGCCGCCGTCCGCGACCAGCTGATGGTGCTCGGCAACTCGCCCGAAGACCCGATGCTGGCCGAGACGCTCAAGATCGGCACGATCATTGACAAGGTCGACGGGCGCACGCAGATCGTCTCGGTCCACTCGCTTGAGACGCTCAAGTCGACCGTCGGAAAGACGCCGCGCGACCTCACGGTCTACTGGAAGCGCGCCAACGGCGATGCCGGCAATCTCACCCTTCGCAACGCCAGCTCGGTCGAGAAGCAGCCGGTCGAACACGCCCAGATCGGCACGTTCTTCGTCACCAAGCCGGAGATGGCCTACCGTAACCCCTGGGAGACCTGCTCGGGCATCGTGAAGTCGACCTTCACCACGCTGGGCCGCCTTTTCGATCGCGGCTCCGACATCCAGGTGAAGCAGCTGGCTTCGGTGATCTCGATCACGAAGACCTACTACAACCTCTCCGAGGACATCCGCCGCGTGCTCTGGTTCACGGTGCTCATCAACCTGAACCTCGCTGTCCTCAACCTCCTGCCGATTCCCGTGCTCGACGGCGGCCACATGCTCATCGCCACGATCCAGCGCTTCACCAAGGGCCTGCTGAACAACAAGGCGGTCATCATCCTCCAGTACACCTTCATGGGCCTCCTGCTCTCGCTGATGGCCTACATCATCCTGCACGACGTCCGCCGTTGCTCCGGCGACAGCGAACTCCAGCTCAAGCAGCAGCTCCTGGAACGCCACGTCTACAAGCAGCAGGATTTCAGCGCGAAGAAGTAAGCCGAGCTAAAGCTCGGCAGGGCTAGGGCCAGAGCTAGGGCCAAGACTCGGAACAGGGTCAGCATGAAATGCATTTGCACCCCGTGCTGCTCTCCTAGCCCCAGCCCTGTCCCTAGCCCTAGCCCTTACTCATTTCCAATTCGCCTCGTCCTGAGGAACCTTATCCCTTTATCTGTCGTCATACCCTCATGGAAAAGCCCCTCCCCGAAAACTCCCGTCGTCAGTTCCTCGGCAGCCTCGGCGCCGCCTTCGCCGCCCTGAGCCTGCCGGCCTCCCTCGCAGCCGCCCAGGCCGCGGCCGACGCCGCCGGCAACCCGATCGCCAAGAAGACGATCTCGAACCCGTACATCTACAAGTTCGCGATCGGCAAGTTCGAGGCCTGGTCCATCAGCGACGGCTACGGGACCTTCAAGCAGGGCGTGACGAAGAAGATGTGGCCGCCCGCGGAACGCGCCGAGATGTCGAAGGCCCTCGCGGCCGTCGGCGAACGTCCGGACGACATGACGCTCTACGTCAACATCCTGCTCCTGCGTAAGGACAAGGAAGTCATCCTGGTCGACGCCGGTTTCGGCCCGCACAAGAACCAGAACTGGGGCTGGCTCGCCGACGCGATGGACACGATCGGCATCGACTTCAAGGACGTCACCCACGCCCTCCTCAGCCACTCGCACATCGACCACATCGGCGGCCTCGCCAGCGGCGGCAAGATCCTCTTCCCCAACGCGGCCGTCCACGTCCTCAAGGAGGAAGTCGACTTCTGGCGCGGCAAGGAACCCGACTTCTCGAAGTCGCACCGCACCGACGACATCAAGGGCATGATCAAGAACGTCCGCGGCTCGTTCGACACGCTCCAGCCGAACCTGGTCATCCATAAGGACGGCGACCAGATCCTCGACGGCGCGATCACGATCATCGCCGCCCCCGGCCACACCGACGGCCATGCGATCTTCCGCATCAAGTCCGACGGCCAGTCCCTCCTCCACGTCTCCGACCTCGCCCATAACCACGTGCTGATGCTCGAAGACCCGAACTGGTTCATCGACTTCGACCACGACCCGGCTGCGGCCATCGCGACCCGCAAGAAGGTCTTCGCCGAGCTCTCGGTCACGAAGGAACGCGCCTACGGCTTCCACCTCCCCTGGCCCGGCATCGGCGTGGTCGTCCCGAACGGCCGCAAGGGTTACCAGTGGATCCCGTCGTCCCATCGCTGGGATTTCTGACGCTCGTTGACGGCCGAGGGCAAAGGGGTTGAGATACCCCCATGTCCTCGGACTATTGCCCTTCCCGACACCGCACGGTCCGCCGCCTCACCCGCGTCGTGAACGTCGGAGGCGTGGCCGTGGGTGGGACGAATCCGCTCCGCCTGCAGTCGATGACGACCTCCGACACGGAGGACGTCGCGGCGACGGTCGCCCAGGCGATCCGCCTCGCGGAAGCGGGCTGCGAGATCATCCGCATCACGGCCCCGAACAAGGCCGCGGCGATCGCGCTCAAGGATATCCACCGGCAGTTCCGCGCCGCCGGCTTCTCGCAACCGCTAGTCGCCGACATCCACTTCCTGCCGGTCGCCGCGATGGAAGCCGTCGAACACGTGGAAAAAGTCCGCGTCAACCCGGGCAACTACGCGGACAAGAAGAAGTTCGCGGTACTGGAATACACCGATGCGGCCTATGCGGAGGAGCTCGAGCGCCTGCATGAGGCCTTCACGCCGCTGGTGCTCCGCGCCAAGGCCCTCGGCCGTTCGCTGCGGATCGGCACCAACCACGGCTCGCTCTCCGACCGTATCATGAACCGCTTCGGCGACTCGCCGAACGGGATGGTGGAATCCGCCCTTGAATTCATCCGCATCGCCGAATCCCACGGCTTCAAGGACATGATCCTGTCGATGAAGTCGTCGAACCCGAAGGTGATGGTCGAGGCCTACCGTCTCGCGGCCGCCCGCATGGACGAGCTGGGCATGGATTACCCGCTGCACCTCGGCGTGACCGAGGCCGGCGAAGGAGAAGACGCGCGCATCAAGTCCGCCATCGGCATCGGCTCGCTCCTTGCCGACGGCTTGGGCGACACGGTCCGCGTCTCGCTCACGGAAGACCCGTGGCATGAGATCCCGGTCTGCAAGGAAATCGTCCGCCGCGCCGAAAGCTTCGCCGCCCTCGGCGCCGCTTCGTCGGTCAAACTTCCCGCCGACCCGGCTGACCCGTTCTCGTTCGCCCGACGCGAGACCGAGCTCCTCGCGCTCTCCTCGAATTGCCTCGCAGGCTCAGGCGAAGTCCCTCGCGTCATCGTCCGCAGCATCGCCG
>RFRI01000153.1 GCA_009924535.1 Verrucomicrobiota bacterium | reverse complement strand
GGCGATGGGTCGGCCGAGGTTATTGAAGTGGCGGCCGCCGGAGTCGACTCGCTTCCGGCGATTGAGCCTCCGGAAGAACTGGTTGCGCTGGGGGCAGCGGGGATTCGAGACCACGAAGTTGCAGAACTTGGTCTTCGCCCGGAGCGCGCCCGCGGCGTCGAAGCCGGCGCCCTTCAAGAGACGACGGGCGTCATCGACGTAGAAGACGTATTGCGGCAGGCGATAGTGGCGGGGGTCGTCCGGGAGATGGCTGAACGTGATCGCGTGGTCGCACGCGTCGAAGTCCGGCAGGACGTTTTCGGAGGTATAGAAGACCTTGCGGCCGCGGAAGCCGCGATGGGCTTCGCCGAACGTGGAATAGACGAGGACCTCGGCTTCGGCCGGCGGCACGACCCGCACGTCATATTCCTTGGCTAGGAGACGGGTGAACACGTTGTCCTGCGGGTCGAACGAGGCCATCCGGTCCCGGTCATTACGGCTGAAGATGAAGTCGCTGAAGGCGATCCGGAGGGGGCGCATGGTCAAGGCGTCGGTTTGCGGAAGCTATTTAGCCACTGCTTCGTATGGCGGGTCGACTGGGAAAGCCATCGTCTGGCCCGGTCCAGCGGGGAGAGCGTGGAAGGCCAGCGCGGGCGGAAGCCCAAGGTCGCCAGTTCGGCGAGGGTGGCGGGCGTGAGGCCGTCGACGGTCCAGAACTGCTTGGACGCCGGGATGCGCGCGGGGATGGCGTCGATGTTCCGGAACGCGTAGCGGTCATGCTCATACTTCCAGGCGTAGTAGCCGAGCAGGTTGAATTCGCTGAAAAGACGCTTCGGGACGTGGCGCGCGTAGGTCTCGATGGTCGGGAACATGTTCGAGAAATCGCGCAGGGTGCTCACGCGATAAAGGCGGGTGCCGTGGCCTTGCATGAACTCCCATTCCGGGTTCTCGCCGTAGAGATTTTCCACGGCCTGCTGCCACTTGGTCGCCGCCATGCCGTCATTCCTGAGGGCAGCGTAACGGCGCTTTTCGACCAAGGGGAGTCCGTTCACGAAGAAGTCGCCGACCTTGGCGCCCGGCAGGAAGATGACGTCGGAGTCGACGAACAGGACGAACTCGCCCCGGACGTAGCGATGGGCCTGGAGTTTGGCGACCTGCTGGCCGACGTAGTCCGTGCGGAAATAGGGACAGACGATCCGGCGTTCGGTGTCCAGGTAGCGGAGGTGGTCGATCTGGCCTTCCGGCACGCCGACGACGACCTCATCCCAGCCTTGGAGATTTTGGTGGATCGACTGCAGGCAGAGATCCAGCCACGCGATATCGCGCTTATAGGTCCGGATATAGATCGAAACCTTGGCCATGGCGCTCAGGCCCGCGGGCCGTACTTGCGCTGGGGCGCCTGGGTCGGCGCGACGGGTTCGATCTGGACGCCGGCGCAGGCCGGGTGACGCCCGAAGGTGCCGTAGGTCTCGGTATCGAAGCGCGTGGTCATACCGCGGGCGGCCTCGGCGACGAGCACGCGGCCGTCCGGCTGGATGAAGCCGACCTGGACGATCGTCGTGCCGTCCACCTTGCGGGTGTGCGCCACGATCTTCTCGAGGAAGTCGCCGGCTTCGGGACCGGGCTTGAGGGCGAAGAGGATCTTCTTGATGAGGCCAGGGGCGCGACGCAGCGGTGTGACGGCGTGGGCGCTGAGCGACCACTCGCCGCGTTCCTCGCGGAAGTTGAGGCGGGCGTCGACGATCACGTGCGAGCCGTCCATGAGCAGCGGGAGCTCGCCGTCCTTGAGCTGCGCGGCGGCGTCATAGGCGTCGGAGAACATCATCACGGGGATCGTCACCGAGCGCGACGCGACGGTGAAGAGCGCCCAAGGTCGGTTATCTTTCTTGGAAATCTTCTTCTCGAGGGCGCCGACGATGCCGCAGATGCGGACGGTGTGGCGCTCCTTCTTGTCGAGTTCGATACGGTCCGGGGTGACGGTCAGGGTGGCGATGGCTTCGTCGAGGCCGTGGTAGTCGGCGAGGGGGTGCCCGCTGAGGTAGAAGCCGAGCAGGGCCTTCTCGCTATTGAGCATCTCGAGCTTGGGCATCTTCTCGGATTTGCGCAGGACGAGGTCGGTCGGGCGCGCGGCGCCGGCATCCTCGGCACCGAGCATGTCGAAGAGCGAACCCTGGCCGCTGGCGCGTTCCTTGCGTTCGCCCGCGAAGTGGCGGCGGACGGATTCGATGGAGTCGACGAGGTGGCGGCGGTCTTCGCCGGTGAAGTCGAAGGCGCCGGCGCGCACGAGGCAGTCCAGCGTGCGGGAATTGAGGTCGAACTCGCCGAGGCGGCCGACGAAGTCGGCGAAGTCCTTGTAGGGGCCGTTCTTCTCGCGCTCGGCGACGATGTTGCGGGCGGCCTGTTCGCCGACGCCCTTGATGGCGCCGAGGCCGAAGCGGATGGCGTTATCCTTCACCACCGGCGTGAAGTCGGTGTCGGACTGGTTCACGTCCGGTCCGAGCGCCTTCATGCCGAGGGCTTCGACTTCCGCCATGAATTCGGCGAGCTTGTCGGCGTTGCCCTGTTCGGACGTCAGCACGGCCGCCATGAACTCGACCGGGTAGTTGGCCTTGAGGTAAGCGGTGCGGTACGAGAGGATCGCGTAGGCGGCGGAGTGCGACTTGTTGAAGCCGTACTCGGCGAACTTCTCCAGGGTGGCGAAGATCTCTTCGGCCTTCTTCTTGTCGATGTTGTTGGTCGTCTTGGCGCCTTCGACGAAGATCGAGCGCTGCTGCTCCATCTCCTCGCGGATCTTCTTGCCCATCGCGCGGCGGAGCATGTCGGCGCCGCCGAGGGTGTAGCCGGCGACGACACGGGCGGCCTCCATCACCTGTTCCTGGTAGACCAGGATGCCGTAGGTCTCCTTGGCGACCTTCTCGAGGAGCGGGTGCGCGTACTTCACGGTGGTGGGGTCGTCCTTGCCCTTGATGTAGTCCGGGATGAACTGCATCGGGCCCGGACGGTAGAGCGCGATGAGCGCGACGATCTCGTCGATCTGGGTGATGTTGAACTTCCGGCAGAGCGACTGCATGCCGCCGGATTCGAGCTGGAACACGCCGATGGTCTTCGCCTCGTTGAGCAGGGCGAAGGTCCTGGCGTCCTCGAAGCCGACCTTCTCGATGTCGAAGTCGGGCAGCTTGCGGTGCTTGCGGACGAGGTTCTGGGCGTCGTCGATGATCGTGAGCGTCTTCAGGCCCAGGAAGTCCATCTTCAGGAGGCCGAGCTTCTCGACGGGGTCCTTGGCGTACTGCGTCGTCAGGTCGCCTTCCTGCATCGTCACGGGGATGATGTCGGTGAGCGGGCGGTCGGCGATGATCATGCCGCACGCGTGCTTGCCGGAATTGCGCACCATGCCCTCGATGACGCGGCCGGTCTCGATGATGCTCGCGGCCTGCGGATTGATGGCGACCTCCTCGCGGAGCTCGTTGGACTTCTTCAGCGCGTCCTCGAGCGAGATGTTGATGTCGTCGGGGACGAGCTTGGCGAGGCGGTTGGTCTCGATGAACGGCAGGTCGCGGATGCGGGCGAGGTCGCGGACGACCATCTTGGCGCCGAACGTGCCGAAGGTGATGATGTTGGCGACGCGGTCCTCGCCGTACTTCTTGCGCACGTAGCCGACGACCTGGTCGCGACGGCGCATGCAGAAGTCGATGTCGAAGTCGGGTGCGGAGACGCGCTCAGGATTCAGGAAGCGTTCGAAGAGCAGGCCGAAGCGGATCGGATCGATGTCGGTGATCTTGAGGCAATAAGCGACGATCGAGCCGGCGCCCGAGCCTCGGCCCGGACCGACGGGGATGTCCTGCTTGCGCGACCAGTCGATGAAGTCCCAGACGATGAGGAAGTAGTCGACGAAGCCCGTGCCCGCGATGACGCCCATCTCGTAGTCGACGCGGCGGCAGAGTTCGGCGGGGCTGGTCTTGCCGATGCCCGGGATCTTCTCGTCCTGCCAGGCCTTGGGGTCGTCGTAATCCACGCCGTAGCGTTCCTTCAGGCCGGCCTTCACCTGCTCGAGCAGGTAGGAGCCGTTGGCCCGCATGGCCTTGCGCTTCTCGGCTTCGATGACGAAGTCGCCCGGCTTGCCGGCGGCGACGAGCAGGCCGTTCTTGAGCTGCTCGTAGCCGTCGAGGATCGCGTCGATCTTGTCCGAGGCCTTGGGCTTCACGCCTTCGCTGAAGATGTAGACGGGGTAGTTGTTCTGGCCGACGGGCAGCTTGACGTCGCACATCTCGGCGATGGCGACGGTGTTCTTGATGGACTCGGGGACCTCGCCGAAGACGCGCAGCATCTCGGCCTCGCTCTTGAGGTAGAACTCCGTGGCGGAGTAGCGCATGCGGCGCTCGTCGGCCAGGCGGGCGCCGGTCTGGATGCAGAGCATCGCGTCGTGCGCGACGGAATCGCCGGCGTCGACGTAGTGGACGTCGTTGGTGGCGACGACGCGGAGCTGGAATTCGCCGGCGAGCTTGAGGAGGTCGGCGATGATGCGC
>RFRI01000152.1 GCA_009924535.1 Verrucomicrobiota bacterium | reverse complement strand
AGCGGTTTCACCACCGATCAACGCACAACCCGACTCTTCGCAGCCTTTTGCTTCGCCATCGGTCTCTCGGGGTGCGTGTCCTCGTCGCCACGTTCGCCGGAGGAGGCCTTGACCCGTCTCATCGAGTCCGCGGTCGCCGGCCGGGCCGCGTCGGACCAGTATCAGAACGTCGACCCGGTAGACGAGGCCACCATCGCGCAGTTTGTCTACGTCGAGGAGTGGCTCGACGTGAACGGAGAGTCCGTCGTCGGCGTCACTCCGGGGGCGATACCCGCAGAAGGGTCCTTCCGTTTCACGCGCTCCGCCGACGGCCGCTCGACTTATCTCATTTCCTACGGCTGGCCGGGGCCGCAGGTACGCTCACGCGTGCTGCGCCCGACGCCCGGCTCGAAGGTCATGCTCCTCGGCTGGTCGGATCTCCTGCCCTGGGAGCAGCTCGGCGCCGTCTGCGTCATCACGACGCCGCGCGAGATGGCCGACGAAGAGAATCACCCCTGCAAGCAGGCGTTCGTCTTCAAGGTCGAGTCGCCGCGCTGAGCGCCGGGCTCAGAGCTCGACCTGCATCCCGAGTTCGACGACGCGGCCGGGGGGCAGGTTGAAGTAGGCCGTCGCCGAGAGGGCGTTGCGGTTGAGCACTTCGAAGAGTTTTTCCTGGACGGCGTTGAGCGAGAAGCCCGTCGTCGCGCGGACGATCGTCTCGCGGCTGAGGAAGTAGGTCGTCTCCATGGAGTTGGGCGTGATGCCCATCTCCTTGTAGGCCGCTTCGAGCACCGGGAAGACGTCCTGCTTCTCGCGGAAGCCGAACTTGCCCGTCACGCTGAGCACGGAAGGGAATTCTTCGTGGCTGTCCACCTTGCAGAACTTCGGGCCGCGCGTGTTGAAACTGATGCGGTCGGACGCGGGCACGATGGCGCGGTCTTCGTCGACCTTGAGCGTCACGACGATGATATGGTCGTGGAGGGCCTTGTTGTGCTTGAGGTTATGGGCGAGGGCCATCGGCACCGACTTCGTCGTGCCGGTCATGTAGACCGCCGTGCCCTTGACGCGGCTGAGCTTGCCCGCGACGAAGCGGTCTTCGACGCTGTCCAGGAAGTTCTCGAAGTCGCCCGTGCTTTCGCCTTCGCTCATCTTCTCCTTCATCACCAGGCGGCCCTTGTTCCAGACGGCCATGATGTAGTAGACGAAGAAGCCGGCGGCGAGCGGGAGCCAGCCGCTTTCCGTGATCTTCGGGACGTTCGAGGACACGAAGACGATTTCGAGCAGGATGACCGGCGCCACGAACACGTACGCCGTGACGGAAGGGATCTTGAAGCGCTGGCGCAGGAATTGTCCGAAGAGGATCGTGGTCACCAGCATCGTCATGCTGACCGCGATGCCGTAGGCGCTGGCCAGATGTTCGGAGGACTTGTACTGCAGCACGAGATAGATCGAGCCGATCATGAGCAGCCAGTTGATGATCGGGATGTAGATCTGGCCGGACTCCTGGTCCGAGGTGCGTTCGACGCGCATGCGGGGCAGGAAGTTGAGCTGGATCGCCTGCATCGTGGTCGAGAACGCGCCCGAGATCAGGGCCTGCGACGCGATGATGGCCGCGAGCGTCGCGATCACGACGAGCGGGATCTGCGCCCAGCTGGGGGCCATGTTGAAGAAGGGGTTGAAGCCGTGCTCGAATTCCGACGCGGGTTGCGCGAGGGCCCAGGCGCCTTGGCCGAGGTAGTTCAGGATGAGGGCGGGGAAGACGATGACGTACCAGCCGGCCCGGATGGGCTTCTGGCCGAAGTGGCCCATGTCCGCGTACAACGCCTCGGCGCCGGTGACCGCGAGGAAGACCGCGCTGAGGATGACCATCGCCAAGCCGGGGTGGTCGATGAAGAACCCGACGGACTCCAAGGGATTGAAGGCGTGGGCGATCATCTTGGCCTGGGCGGGGTGCGCGACCAGTGCGCCGATACCCGTGGCCGCGATGCAGGCGAACCAAGCGAGGGTGATCGGCCCGAAATACATGCCGACCTTGCCGGAGCCTCGTCGTTGCAGGGCGAAGATGCCCACCAGGATGATCACCGCGAAGGCAGGGATGAGGATGGTCAGCGTGTGGTCGGAGATGGGCCCTTTGAGGCTCTCGTTGGCCTCCTTGATGCCTTCCAGCGCGGAGAGGACCGAGATGGCGGGGGTGATGACGCCGTCACCGAAGAGCAGGGCGGTGCCGAAGACGCCGAGGAGCACGAGCACGCTGCGGTGCTTGCGCTTCGAGTGGACGTGGGGCCGGGCTTCTTCGGTCTTTTCGTCGGCTTTCTCCTTCTTGCTCGCCAGGGAGACGAGGGTCATGATGCCCCCTTCGCCGTCCTCGTTGGCCTCCATGATGAACAGGACGTACTTCACGGTCACCACGCAGATGAGGGACCAGATGATCATCGAGACCGCCGGCACGACGATCTGGTCCAGGGTGCCGCCATGTTGCAGGCCGTTGCGCAGGCATTCCCGGAAGGCGTAGAGCGGGCTGGTGCCGATATCGCCGAAGACCACCCCGAGCGCGGCGATGGTGGCCGCCATGGTAAGCGGCTGGACGGGGGAAGAGCCTTCGGTCGGCTCTTGGGCAGGCTTGCTCATGGAGAGTTATTCACAGTGACAGGTCTTGAGGGGTAATCAAAGCCAATCGGGGCGTGCCGGGGCTTGCTTTTTTGCCCTTAAATCGCATCTCCAGACGTTCCCTTTCCCCGCTTTCCAAACAATACGAACAATGAATATCATCCAAACTGTTATCAATCAAGGTGTTGCACAGGCTCAGGCCGGTGCGGGAGCCCCGGGAGAGCAGGCGAGCGGCGGCTGGACCATCCTGGCCATGTACGCCCTTCTTTTCGTGGGTATGTACTTCCTGCTCTTCGCTCCCCAGCGTAAGCGCCAGAAGGAGCTCGAAAAGCTCCAGTCTGACCTCGCCGTGGGCGATAAGGTCTTGGCTGCGGGGGGTATTTACGGCCGCGTCGTCTCCATCAAGGACGACCGCGTGACCATCGAGCTCGATTCCGGCCGCATGACCGTCCACAAGTCCGCCATCATGGGCAAGGACGTCGACGCCGTCGTCCAGGCTTAAGGTCCTCACCCCTTACCGACCCTGATACTATGACATCCAGGACCTGGTTCTGGAAAATCGCGGTTTCGCTCGTCGCCCTGGCTGTCGCCTGGTTCGAGTTCCACCCGATTGCTCCGATCCCTCTCGACCAGTTCGTGCCCGCGCAGGTCATCGCGCAGAAGCCCGAATTCGACAAGCTCCACGCCGAAGCCCTCGAGCGCGTCAAGCGCTACAAGGACACCGCCGTCCCGGCCGACCAGAAGTCGGTCTCCTACTACCAGGCTCTGCGTGACATCGGCGAAGGCCGTGGTCGCGCCGCCGCGGTCGACTTCCGTCCGTTCTTCTTCACGGAAGCCCAGATCGTGCGCGAGCCGGACCAGACCAAGCGCAACGGCATCGTGCTCAAGCAGCTCATGGTGGCCTCCCAAGGTCGTCTCAAGCTCGGTCTTGACCTGCAGGGCGGGGTTTCCTTCACCTTGAAGGTGGACCCGACCGGCGCCGAATCCGGCGAGAAGGCCGCGGGCGACAAGTCCAACGTTTCGCACGCCGAGATGGTCAACCAGGCCCTCCAGGTCATGGAGCAGCGCGTCAACCAGTTCGGCGTCGCCGAGCCCGTCCTTCGTCCCGTGGGCGACCTCTCCCTCGAGGTCCAGCTGCCCGGCGAGGACGCCGCCAACAATCCCGACGTGATCGACGCCCTGAAGAAGCCCGCGAAGCTCGAGTTCCGCCAGGTCCATCGCACGGAACGTCCGTCCGAGACCGACCGCGAGCATGCGCTCCGTTCGCTGTCCGTCGACCCGATGCTCGGGGCCGATTCCGCGATCTCGACCTACGAGGTGCTCACGCTCCGCGACGTCGACAACCGCACCGGCGAAGTCCGCATGAACCGCTACTTCGTGAAGAAGGCCGCGGACGCCACCGGTAAGATCATCAAGGCTGCCTCCGGCCGCTCTGATGACGGCATCTCCTTCTATGTGGATATGAAGTTCACCGACGAGGGCTCCAAGAAGTTCGGTGACCTCACCGCCAAGATCGCCGAAGGCAACTCCCGCTCCGTCGGCCAGCTCGCCATCGTCCTCGACGGCAAGCTGCAGTCCGCCCCGACCGTGCGCGAAGCCATCCGTAGCACCGGCGCGACCATCACCGGTAACTTCAGCCGCGAAGAGGTCATCAACCTCGCCAACGTGCTGAATAACCCGCTTGAGTTCCCGTTGATCACGCAGGACGTGACTTCCGTCGGCCCGACCCTCGCCAAGGACGCCCAAGGCAAGTCCGTCACGGCCTCGCTCGTCGCCGTCGGCCTCGTCATCTTCTTCATGGTCGGGTTCTACGTCTGGGGTGGCTTCATCGCCGTCGCCGGCATGGTGCTCAATCTCACGATGATGCTCGGCGCTATGGCCTACTTCGGTGCGACCATCACGCTCCCGGGTGTCGCCGCGCTCGTGCTCACGCTCGGCATGGC
>RFRI01000151.1 GCA_009924535.1 Verrucomicrobiota bacterium | reverse complement strand
CGACGATGCGCGCGCCGCCGAAGTTGGCATTGGTGTTGGCCGCGCCGAGGAGCAGGATGCCGTTGCCGGCCTTGGTCAGGCCGACGTTGCCGGAGCCCGCCGTCGTGGTCAGGAGGCCGTTGAAGGTCGCCGTGACGCCGGGGGTGCCGACCGAGATCGTCCGGTTGGCGTTACCGAGGGTCACCGCGCCCGAGAGGATCACGCCCGCGCCGGCCGTGCGGCCGCCGAAGGAGAAGTCGCCGTTGACGTTGACCGCGTTGGCGACCGTGCGGACGGTGCCGTCGCTGATCAGGGTGGTGCCGCCGGCGATGCTCAGGGTGCCGGTACCGACCGGTCCCGTCGTGATGGTGCTGCCGGTGAGAACGGTGCTGGCGCCGAACATCAGCGAACCTTCGTTGAGGTTCAGGCCGCCGGTGAAGGTGTTGGCGCCGCTGAGGGCGAGCATGCCCGCGCCGGCCTTGGTCAGCGAGAGGTTGCCGCCGTTCGAGATGATCGCCGAGATCGTCAGGCCGGTGTCGGCCAGGCCGGAGTTGACCGTGATGACCGGGCTCGTGTTGCTGAACTGCAGCGCGCCGCTGATGGTCGGGGTGGTGACCTGCGACTGGTTGACCGAGGTGATCGGGTTCGCGGACGAGAGCACGAGCAGCGTGCTGGTCGCGACCGTCGGGGACGCCTGGCCGCCTTCGTTGTTGAAGGTGAGCGAGCTCAGCGTGTTCGTGCCGGTCATCGTCAGCGTGCCGCCGCCGTTGATGGTGACGTTGGACGTCATGGCGATCTGGCCCGCGTTGGTCGACATGGTCAGCGAGGTGTTCGTGCCGGAATTGACGCCGCTGATGACGATGTCGCCCGGGATGAGCACCATGCCCGAAGCGCCGTTCAAGGTGGTCGCGCCCTGCAGGAAGTAGGACGTACCGGTGAACGTGTTGCTGGCCGCGTTGGCGGTGGAAGAACCGAGGACGACGGCGCCGCCGCCGCTGCGGACGAGGTTGAAGCCGCCGGTGAGGCGCATGTTGATGTTCAGCGTGCCCTGATTGGAGTAGACGTACAGGTCAGGGCTGCCGGCGTCCGCCGTCATCCAGCTGGTGTCGTCGGACGCCTGCAGGGTGATGGCGTTGCTGTTATTGGTCACGATACCGACGCCGAGGGTGATCGGCGCGCCGTTGAAGGTGTAGACCTGAGTCGTGCTGGCCGAGAAGCGCCAGGTGTAGGCCGCGTGGGCGCCGGCGATGGTGCGGGTGGCCGCGCCGTCGCTGTAATTGCCCGTGGCGACGGTGGTCAGCGAGATGTCGGTGCCGGTGAAGCCCGGGGCGGTGTAGCCGTAGTAGCCCACGCCCATCTGGGAGAGACCCCACTGGTCCGAGTAGGTCGCGAAGGTCGAGCCGTCCGCGATGGCCCAGCCGCCGACGATGTTGTTCGTCATGCTGGCCGCGGTGAACGGCGCGCCGTTGACCTTCTGCAGGTAGACGCGGCTCGAGGAGGTCAGGCCGGGGCTGCCGAGGGTGTTGACGCCCGTGGAGTTGTTCGTCGCGGTCCAACCGTTGAAGTTGACGAACGAACGCGAGGCCAAGGTGCGGACGAAGTCCGAGATGACGATCTTGTTGGAGCTGCCTTCGTTGATGTAAGGCAGGGTGTTGAGCGTCATGTAACCCGAGGCGGCCGTGACGGTGCCCAGGGTGATGTCGGTGTCGACGCCGCCGCCGCCGCTGATGGTCAGCAGGCCGCCGTTGACGGTGATCGGGGTGGTCGGGCTGAGGCGGGTCGGGTTGGCCGCGGCGTTGAAGCCGAAGTTATCCCAGCGCAGTTCGCCGTTGTTGATCGTGACGGCCGAGGAGCTGGCGATGGCGCCTTCGTCGCGGAGCTGGAGGATGCCGCCGCGGACGGTGGTCGTGCCGGTGTAATTGCTGGCCGCGGTCAGGATCGTCGTGGTGTTGCCCGCGCGCTGGAAGGACAGGCCGCCGGTCAGGACGCCGGAGAACGTCGAGTTGTTGGTGGTCGTGAAGACCGCGCCCGCCGTGCCGGTGATCGTACCGCCCATGCCCGGCAGCGGGTTGATGCTGGTCAGGCCGTTGACGGTCTGGTTCTTGTTGCCGATATCGAGGGTCGCGCCGCCGTTGAGCGTCAGGAACATCAGCGTCGGGTTCGCCGTGGTGGCGATGACCGGGATGGTGTTGTCGAAGCCGGAGTTCAGGCGCAGCGTGCCGCCGTTGACGGTCACGACACCGTTGAGGCCCGTGATGGCGTTGAGGTTCATCACGCCGCCGTCGGACTTGATGAAGCCGACCGCGCTGCCCATGCCGAGGTAGGAGTCGACGTTGAGCGTCGCGCCGGCGAGGACGTGGAAGTGCGGCGCCTGGGTCGCGGTGCCGAGGAGGCCGACGTCGATCTGGGCGGTGCCGCTCTTCACGAGGACGGCGGAAGCGTTGGCGAGCGAGAGGGTCAGGACCGTGCCGGCCGGACCGAACTTGCCGAAGGTCGTGGCCGAGAGGCCGGACGTGAGCGAGGTCGTGGCGCCGTCGAAGGTCAGGGTGTTGACCGCGGTCGGGGCGCTCATCGTGACGGCGCCGGTGACGCCGCCGTTCTGCTGGTTGTTCCAGCCGGAGACGGTGCTGTTGAGGTCCGTCGCGGCCAAGGCGCGCCAGGCGAAGGTGGTCGACTGGTCCTGGACGAGGAAGCCGTCGCCGAGGCCGGTGCGGGAAGCCGAGACGAGGATATCGCCGCGGACCGGCAGGCTGGTGCCGTTGAAGCCCTGCCCTGCCACTAGGTTAGCGTTAGCCGAAGACAGCTGGAGGTCGGCGACGCCGGGACCCGGGGCGACCGTTCCGTCGACGCCCGCGATGACGAGGGAGCCCACGCCCGGGGCGGCGAGGGTGGTGACGACGAGCGAGAGCTGGCTGTTCGCATCCGGAGCGAGCTCGATGCGGCCGCTGCCGCTGGCGAGGCCGAGGGTGGCGATGCTCTCCGTCGTGGACTGGGTGCTGTTGCCGTTGATCGTGAGCTTGCCGCCGAGGATGTTGACCGTGCCGCCAAGGGTGGCGCCGAGGCGGTTGTTGACGTTGGTCGTGGCGTTGTCGAGGGCGAGGACGCCGCCCGACTGGACGTTGAAGGTGCTGGTCGCCGCGGCCGTGCTGACGAAGGCCTTGCCGTTGCCGGAGTAGGTCAGGCCGCCGCCGCTGACGGTGATCGCGCCGAACGAACCGGCCGCGGTCTGGGCGGAATCCATGGTCATGACGCCCGTGCCGACCTTGGTCAGCAGGCCGTAGGACGCGTCGTTGAAGCGCATCAGTCGGCCCGAGAAGGTCGAGGACGTGTTGTCGAAGCCGACCGACAGGGTCGGCGTGCCGGTGGAGCTGAAGACGTCGCCCGTGCCGGTGAGAGAACCCCAGGTCGTGTTGAGGCCGTTGAGGTCGAAGCGGGTGCCGGCGCCGAGGTTCAGGCGCGAGAGGCGCGAACCGGCGTTGGTGACGCCCGTCTTGATGCCGCCGGCGGCGACGTTGAAGGCGCCGGTGGAGTAGTACTGCGCGTTGAACTGCAGCACGCCGTTGCCGGTCTTGGTGATGCCGCCGGAGGAACCGACGATCGCCTGGATGCCGACGGTGGCGCGCAGAGCGTCGACGTCCGCGACGCCGTTGACGGAGATCGGGGCGACGTCGATGGTGTTGCCCGCGGTGCCGAAGTCGAAGCGACCTTCGAGGTAGCTCATCGGCAGGATGTTCTGCGAGGTGGCGACGAGGCCGCCGGTGCCGATGGTCAGCACGCCGCGGTCGCCGAGGACCCAGGCGTTGTTGACGTAGACGGCGTCATTGAAGGAGCGGACGATCGACTGCGTGGCCGAGCCGCCGTTGTTCATCGTCAGCTTCTTGACGGTGTTGTCGCCGAAGTAGCGGATCACGCCGCCGGCGTTGACGGTGACTTCGTTGCCCGGATTGATCGCGTTCACGATCTGGGCGTGGATGATGCCCTGGGTGACGACGACGCCCTGGGTGGGGTCGGCCGCCAGCGGGATGCGGCCGCCGCCGTTCCACGGGCTGATCACGAGCATGCCTTGGTCGACGTAAGTGCCGCCGTCGTAGGTGTTGACGCCTTCGAGCTGGATCGTGCCGGAGCCCGTCTTCACGAACGCCATGCCGGAACCGATGATGTTGGAGCGGATCAGGTGCCAGCCGCCCCCCTGGGCTTCGACGATGAGTTCGTTCGTGCCCGAGGTGAGGTTGGCGGTCGAGCCGCCGCCGCCGATGGCCTGCGAGTTCGTGCTCCACATGATGACGCCGCCGGTGCCGATGGTGAGCGTCTTGCCTGCGGAGATGTTGAGCGTCGAGGAAGCGACGTTGTCGAAGCGCAGCTCAAGCAGGCGGAGCAGGTTCTCGCCCGTCACATCGGTGCCACGCTCAGCGGCCTCGAAGAGGCGGCGGAACTGGGTCTCGCCAATGCGATACACGCGTCGCATCTTCTGCTTCTCGCGCAGCTGCTTGGCGTACTCCGACACCTTGCGGCGACGCGCCGTGCTCTGGCCATGCTGACCAGGCGCATACGGGCGACGCTCAACGGGGCACTTCTCGGT
>RFRI01000016.1 GCA_009924535.1 Verrucomicrobiota bacterium | reverse complement strand
AAAAGGAAGGCATCCGCTGCAACCTCACCCTGCTCTTCTCCTTCGCCCAGGCCGTCGCCTGCGCCGACGCCAAGGTCCAGCTGATCTCGCCGTTCGTCGGCCGCATCTACGACTGGCACAAGAAGGCCCAGGGCGCCAACTGGAACGAAGCCGCCTCCTCGGGCGCCAACGACCCGGGCGTACAGTCCGTCCGTCGCATCTTCGCCTACTACAAGCGCAACGGCATCAAGACCGAAGTCATGGGCGCCTCCTTCCGTAATTGCGGCCAGATCAAGGCCCTCTGCGGTTGCGATCTCCTGACGATCGCCCCGAACCTCCTCGAAGAGCTTTCCAAGGACTCCGCCGCGGTACCCAAGGCGCTCGACGAAGCCGCCGCCAAGTCCGAAGGCGAAGCCGCCAAGGCTTGGGGTGAGAAGGATTTCCGCTGGCACCACAACGAAGACGCCATGGCCACCGAAAAGACCGCTGAAGGTATCCGCGCCTTCGCCGTAGACGGCAAGAAGCTGGACGACCTGGTCGCCAAGGCCATCGGCTAAGCGAGCAGTCGGTCTCTCAAGCAAGGCCGGGCCCCAAGCCCGGCCTTCTTATTTACGGCGGACCCAGGCCAGCGCGAGCAGCACCAGGCCGACGAAATCGAACAGCCAGCCCAGCGGAATCAGGCCGAAAGGCTCATGCAGGACGCCGTCCGGACCAACCGTTGAACCAATCCGCACGCACACGGTCCAGCACACCCAAGAGACGGAGAAGCACAGGATGGCCGCGATGAAGTAGCGGCGATTCATCCTACCTTGCGGCGCTGACGGACAGCCTCGAACAGGCAGATCGCCGCGGCGTTGGAGACATTGAGCGAATCCGACAATCCGGCCTGCGGAATCGAGATCTTCTCATCGGCGCCCTTGAGCCAGAAATCCGTCAGGCCGTCCTTCTCGGAGCCAAGGAGCAACGCCACCGGACCTCGGCAATCGACGTCCCAATAGGCTTTGGTCGCCGCGGGCGAAGTCGCCAGCGAACGCACGCCCTTGGCCTTCATCCAGACGGCGGCCTCCTGCGACGTGCAGACGGCCACGGGCATGGAGAAAAGCGCGCCCTGCGAGGAGCGGACGACATTGGGGTTGAAGACGTCGGTGATCGGATCGCAGACGATGAGGGCGTCGCAGCCGGCGGAATCCGCCGTACGGAGCAGCGCTCCAAGGTTCCCAGGCTTCTCGACCGATTCGGCGACGAGCAGCAACGGATTCGCCGAAGGCTTGAGCTGAGCCAAGGAACAGTCCCAGGTCTTGGCGACGCCGAGCAGTCCGTCAGGACCTTCGCGACCGCTGACCTTCTCGAAGGCGGATTCGCCCAGTTCGCAGCAGTCGACACCGGCGGCCCGGGCGTTGGTGACGAGCTCGGCGGCCTCGGAGCCACGGAACATCGACGGGCAGAAATAGATCTCGAGCACCTCGACCTTGCGCTCGATGGCCCGGGAGAGTTCCCGGAGACCTTCGGCGATGAACAGGCCGCGGGCTTCGCGCTCGGCACGGTCCCTCAAGCGGGCCAAAGCCTGCACGCGGGGGTTTTGTCGGCTCTGGATGACCTCGTCGGACACGGGCGAAGTGAGTACCAACCGACGCCGAAGGGCAAGGATAGGCCTCCGGCTGGGATAAGTCTCGACCTATCCGCCCGGAGACGGACTTTATCGCCATGTCCGATTTCGAGCCGCCTCAGTCCCGCAAACCCGATTCCTCCAAGTTCCGGCCGGGCAAGTTCACCTACCATCAGGAGATCGAGGTCGAGATCGCCAGCCTGACGAACCTCGGCGAGGGCGTGGCCCGCGTCGACGGCTGGGTCGTCTTCATCGCCGGCGCCCTCGCGGGGGAAAAGGTCGTGGCCCGCATCTGGCACAACGCCGCCAACTTCTCGCGCGGCGACCTCGTGCGCGTCGTCGTCCCCTCGCCGCATCGCGTCCAGCCCCGCTGCGACCTCTTCGGCGAATGCGGCGGCTGCCAATACCAGAACCTCGCCTACCCGCAGCAGCTCGAATGGAAGCAGAAGCAGGTCGCGGAGGCCTTCGAGCGCCTCGGCGGCATCAAGACCAAGGTCGACGCCTGTCACCCATCGCCGAAGCAGTATGGCTACCGCTCCAAGATCACGCCGCACTTCATGACCCCGCGCCGCGCGGACTTCCCGATCGGCTTCCTCGCCGCCGGCACCTCCCGCCGCGTGGTCGACGTCCCGAAGTGCCCGATCGCGACGGATGCGATCAACGCCTCCTACGCCCGCTCCCGCAAGGACATCAAGGCCAACCCCGGCCGCTTCGAACGCGGGGCCACCCTGCTCTTCCGTGATTGCGAAGAAGGCGTCGTGACCGACTCCCGCCAGGTCGTCACCGAGAAAGTCGGCTCGGTGCAGCTCAAATTCCTCGCCGGCGAGTTCTTCCAGAACAACCCGTCGGTGCTCGAGCAATTCGTCGGTCACGCGATCAAGCTCGCGCATGAATCCGGCGCCAAGCACCTCGTCGACACGTACTGCGGATCGGGCCTCTTCGCCCTTTCAGGCGCCCGCCTCTTCGACTCCGTCAACGGCATCGAGGTCAGCGCCGAGGCTGCCCGCAAGGCCGCCGAAAACGCCACGCTCAACCACTTCCTCAACTGCCGCTTCATCGCCGGCTCCGCGGAATCGATCTTCAAGAAGATCCCCGTGGAAGGCCACGAGTCCGCCGTGATCGTCGACCCGCCTCGCAAAGGTTGCGACGAAGCCTTCCTCGACCAGCTCCACGCCTTCGGTCCGCGCCGCATCGTCTATGTCAGCTGCGCCCCCGACACCCAGGCCCGCGACGTGAAGTATCTCTGCGCCAAGGGCTGGAAGGTCGTCTCGGTCCGTCCGTTCGACCTCTTCCCGCAGACCCGGCACGTCGAGTGCATCGCGGCGTTGGAACGGGCCTAAGCGGTCCGTCATGGCACAAAAAAGGGGCGCCGCCAGGCGCCCCTTCTGCTTGGCCGGTCAGCAGGTTCAGGCCTGCGGCTTGGCGGCGTTCTCTTCCTCTTCGTCCGAACGCTCGACCTTGGAGATACCGAGAAGCGACTCACCTTCCTTGAGGCGCATCACCCGGACTCCCTTGGTTGACCTTCCATAACATTGGATGTCGGAAACCTTGGTGCGGATGGACTGGCCTCCCTTGGTGAGCAACATGACTTCGTCATCAGCACGCACGCTCAAAGCACCAGCAACTCCAACTTCAGTATTGATAGCAATCACGCCCACACCGCCACGGGACTGCTTAGGGAAGACAAGGGCCTTAGTTTCAGGATCATTGAAGTAAGTCCTCTTTCCGATGCCGTCAGCTCCAACTACCAACAAAGTACAGTCAGGGTCGACTACCTCCATGGTCTTAGCAAGATCGCCAGAGTCCAGACGCATTCCAATCACGCCGGTCGTATCACGTCCAGTTGGTCGAACATCGGATTCATGGAAGCGAATAGACATGCCGGACCGAGACACCATGATGATCTCGTTGTCGCCATTGGTAAGCTTGACGGAAATTAGTGAATCGCCGTGCTCAATGTTTACGCCAATCTTTCCGTCTTTTCTACAGTGGGCATACTTAGACAGGTCGGTTTTCTTGATAATACCATTAGCGGTGCACATCACCAAAAACTTACTTTCGTCAAAACTTGGGACACAAATCATCGCGGCCAGCTTCTCGTCGTCCTTGAGGTCGAGCAGGCGGGCGATCGACTTTCCTCTAGTAGCACGAGCAGCCTCCTCGATTTCGTAGACCTTCTCCACATACACACGTCCGTTGTTCATGAAGAACATCATGTGGTCATGGGTATTAGCCGTGAAGAGATGCTCGATGAAGTCACTGTCATCGTCGGACGCCGCCTTGGAGAGCTCGGCGCCCTTCGTGCCCTTACCGCCCTTCTTTTGTAAACGGTACTGGGCGACCGGCGTGCGCTTGATGAAGCCCGCGTGCGAGACGGTGACCACGCAGCCTTCGTTGGCGACGATATCTTCCATCGAGAGATCGCCTTCCTGGGCGTTGACCTTCGTCTTGCGGGGGCCGATGTGCTTCTTGGCGGCGTCGCGCAGCTCCTTCTTGATGAGGGTGAGCAGCTTCGATTCGCTGGAGAGGATGCCGCGGAGCTCTTCGACGAGCGCCATCAGTTCGCGGTACTCCGCCTCGATCTTGTCGCGCTCCAAGCCGGTGAGCTGGTAGAGACGCAGGTCGAGGATGGCCACGGCCTGGCGTTCGCTGAGGCCGTACTTGGCCATGAGCTTCACGCGGGCCTCGTCGCGGTTGGACGCGGCGCGGATGATCTTCACGAAGTCGTCCAGGTTGCGCAGGGCGATCTTGAAGCCCTCGAGGATGTGGGCGCGGTCCTCGGCCTTGCGGAGGCGGAAACGGGTGCGGCGGGTGACGACGTCGCGACGGTGCTCGACGAAGCATTCGAGCAGCTCGCGGATATTCATCTGCTTCGGGCGACGCTTGTCGAGGGCCAGCAGGATGACGCCGAACGAGTTCTCGAAGTTGGTGTGCTTGTAGAGCTTGTTGATGACGACCTTCGGGTTCTCGTTGCGCTTGAGCTCGATGACCACGCGCGTGTTCTCGTCGGACTCGTCGCGGAGGTCGGAGACCTCGTCGAGGACCTTCTCGGAACAGAGGTCGGCGATGTGCTTCACGAGGGAGGAGCGGTTGACGTTGTAGGGCAGCTCCGTGAGGACGATCTGCTCCTTGCCGTTCTTCATCTCCTCGGTGTGGGCGACGCCGCGGACGCGGATGATGCCGCGGCCGGTGCGCAGGTACTGCTTGATGCCCTCCTTGCCGTTGATGACGCCGCCGGTCGGGAAGTCCGGACCGATGATGATCTTCTCCAGGTCCTCGACGGTGGCGCTGGGCTTGTCGATGATCAGGCAGGTGGCCTCCACGAGCTCGTTCAGGTTATGGGGAGGGATGTTGGTCGTCATGCCGACCGCGATGCCGGTGGAACCGTTCATCAGCAGGTGGGGCAAGGCGCACGGGAGGACGGTCGGCTCGGTGGTCGACTCCTTGTAGTTCGGGGTGAAGTCGACCGTATCCTCGTCGATGTCGGCGAGGAGCTCGGCGGAGACCTCCGAGAGGCGGCACTCGGTGTAACGGTAGGCCGCGGGCGGATCGCCGTCGACGGAGCCGAAGTTGCCCTGCGGTTCGATGAGCTGGTAGCGCATCACCCAGTTCTGGGCGAGGCGGACGAGAGTGTCGTAAACGGAGCTGTCACCGTGCGGGTGGTAGTTCTTCAGCACTTCGCCGACGACGCCGGCGCACTTGTCGAACGGGCGGTTGTGGACGAGTCCTTCGCGGAGCATCGCGTAGAGGATGCGGCGCTGCACGGGCTTCAGGCCGTCGCGCGCGTCCGGGAGGGCGCGGGAGACGATGACGGACATCGAGTAATCGATGTAGGCCGTCTGCATGATGTCCGTGATGTTGGCGGACGTGAGCTTTTCCTTGTCAGAGTACATGTTCGAAGAGGTCTTGAGGGGGTTGCGTCAGGGTGATCAGACGTCGAGGTTCGAGGTGTTGAGCGCGTTGTCTTCGATGAAGGCGCGGCGGTTCGGGACGTCCTCGCCCATGAGCATGGCGAACACCCGGTTCGCTTCGGCGGCGTCAGCGATGTCGACCTTGAGGAAACGGCGCTTGGCCGGGTCCATCGTGGTCTCGAAGAGCTGCTTGGGATTCATTTCGCCCAGGCCCTTGTATCGCTGGATCGTGAGGCCCTTGCGGCCGAACTGGCGGATCTGGCCGATGAGCTCGAGAATCGAGCCGAGCGGGATGGGCTCGGCCTTCTTGACGACCTTCTTGGCCGGCTTGTCTTCGCCCTTGGGCTCTTCTTCGCCTTCCGCGGGGGCCGGGGCCTCCTCGGCGGTCGAGCCGTCGATCAGGTGGTAGCGCGGCTCTTCGCCGGCGGTGAACTGCTTCACGTCCATGCCCTGGGTTTCGAGCTCCTTGAGGACCTTGGTGATGGCCTCGTTCTCGAAGACTTCGATCACGTTGACGCGTTCCTGGACGACCGTGCCGTCCTTGAGCTTCTTCTCGCGGTCGATCTTGTCGGCGAGGAAGTCCTCCACGCCGGCCTTGCGCAGATAGGCCTGCTTGGCGTCGGTATCGGCGAGGAACTCGTAGGTCTCCTCGTTGCCGGTGCGCGTGCGCACGATGAAGCGGGGCAACGCGTGGGTCTTGTGGTCCTGCTGGTCGAGGAAGTCGCCGAGCTGGCAGCCTGTGCGGCCGATGCTGGCACCAAGGGACTCGAGGCGGGCGAGGGATTCGACGATCTTATCGAGCTTCTGGCCGGGGAAGACGTGCTTGTCGCGCAGGCGGAGCAGGTTCACGTCCTCGGAGCCGAGCTCCAGCAGGATACGGTTCAGTTCCGGGTCGTTATCGACGTACTGCTCGCGCTTCTTGCGCTTGATGCGGTAGAGGGGCGGCTGGGCGATGTAGACGTAGCCGGCTTCGATGAGGCCGGGCATCTGGCGGAACAGGAAGGTCAGGAGGAGCGTACGGATGTGCGAGCCGTCGACGTCCGCGTCCGTCATGATCACCAGCTTATGGTAGCGGCACTTCGTGACGTCGAAGGCGCCGTCGCCCTCGTGCTTGCCGATGCCGGTGCCGCAGGCGGTGATGATGGTGCGGATTTCCTCGTTCGAGAGGATCTTGTCGATACGGGCCTTCTCGACGTTGAGGATCTTGCCCTTGATCGGCAGGATCGCCTGGTAGCGACGATCGCGGCCCTGCTTGGCGGAGCCGCCGGCGGAGTCACCTTCGACGATGTAGAGTTCGCAGACGGACGGATCGCTCTCGGAACAGTCAGCCAGCTTGCCGGGGAGGCCGCCGGAGGACATCGCGGACTTACGGACCGTCTCGCGGGCCTTGCGGGCGGCTTCGCGGGCGCGGGCGGCGTTGAGGCACTTGTCGACGATGCGACGACCGGTCTTCGGGTCGCGCTCAAGGTAGTACTTCAGCTGCTCGCCGACGACGGAGGTCACGATGCCTTCGACCTCAGGATTGGTGAGGCGGGTCTTGTTCTGGGACTGGAACTTCGGGTCGGGGTGCTTGACGGAGATGACGGCCACGAGGCCTTCGCGCATGTCGTCGCCGTTGAGCTTGGCGTCCTTGTCCTTGATGAGGTTGTTGGACTTGGCGTAGTGGTTGATCACGCGGGTGAGCGCGGAACGGAAGCCGGAAAGGTGGGTGCCGCCTTCGGGCTGGTTGATGAGATTGGCGTAGCTGAAGACCATCTCGTCGTAGCGGTCGTTGTACTGCAGCGCCACGTCGAGCGTCATGCGGCGCTGGCCCGGCTTGGGCTTCTCGCCGTCGGCCATCACGCGAGGATTGGCGAGATCGGTGAAGTCGACTTCGGCCGAGATCAGGATCGGCTTCTCGAAGAGACGCTCTTCGTTGGCGTTGAGGAACGAGACGTATTCGGCGATGCCTTCCTTGAACTCGAACTTGTCGGCGCGATTGGAGCGCTGGTCCTTCATCTCGACGGTGATGCCGGGGACGAGGAACGCGAGTTCGCGCATGCGGCGGACGAGCGTGTCGTACTTGAATTCCTGCGTGGCGACGAAGATCTCCGGATCGGGATGGAAGGTGATCTTCGTGCCGGTGCGCTTCGTCTTGCCGATGACCTTGATCGACTGCGTGACTTCGCCGCGGCAGAACTTCATCTGGTGGACTTCGCCTTCGCGGCTGACTTCGGCGATGAAGCTGTCGGAGAGGGCGTTGACGCACTTCGCGCCGACGCCGTTGAGGCCGCCGGAAACCTGGTAGGCGCCCTTGTCGAACTTGCCGCCCGCGTGCAGGTTGGTCAGGACCAACTCGAGCGTCGGCACCTTTTCTTCCGGGTGCATCGCGACGGGGATACCTCGGCCGTCGTCCTCGACGGAGAGCGAGCCGTCCGCATGGATCTCGACCTTGATGCTCTTGCAATAGCCGGCGAGCGCTTCGTCGATCGAGTTGTCGACGATCTCATACACGCAGTGATGGAGACCCGTCTCGTTCGTATCGCCGATATACATACCGGGTCGTTCGCGAACGGCCTTGAGGCCCTTGAGTCGCTTGATGTCGGCGGCGCCGTAGCTTTCGTTGCCGGCATGCTTCCCGCGGTTCGGGTTTTTGTCAGAATTTTCGCTCATGTTTAGGTGTGTAAATAAATGATATTTTCCCGCCGGAAGGAGGGGTCTTTTCATGCTGTTTTTCACAGGGGTATCTGCAACAGGAAACACCCCATTCGTGAATGTTTTTAAGCGGCCAGAAATGACTACCAATCAACCCCTTACGGAAACTTATAGGGGGTGTTAGAAACCGTTGTTCACACGTTATCCACAGGCCTTTTCCGCCCCTCGGACATGGGGCTAAAATCAGGGAGTCAAGCGGGGCCGAAAAAGACGGCGATCGGACCGAGCGCGGCTTCACCGGCGTCCTCGAGGACATAATGCCCGGCGTCGGCGAAGAGAAGCTGCTGGGCGGACGGGAAGCGGGCGACAAAGCCCTCCAGGAAGGAGCGGTCGAAGCAGAAGTCACGCATTCCCCAGCAAAGGAGGATAGGCTTGGCTTTAAGCCCTCCCAAGGAGGCCTCCACCCCCGCCAAGACGCTCCGGGTCGGGTGTTCGGACTCCATGGGGATGTCGGCCACGAAGTCAGCGACCGCTCGGCGGACCGAGGGCGACGCGTAAGGGGCAAGGAAACCCGCCTTGGCGGCCGGACTAAGGGGCTTCTCGACCGACATCCAGGTTGCCGGCCAGGCGAAGCCGTTGAGGCCTTGGACGATGAAGCGACCGACCAGGGGGGCGCGACAGAGCGCGATCCGGGCCGGGATGCGGTCAGAGAGGAAGGCGCCGGTGTTCGTGACGAGGATCTTCCCCACCCTGTCAGGACGGCGTCCCGCGAGCCCGAAACCGATGGCGCCACCCCAATCGTGCACGCCTAGGTCGAACTCCTTGAGCCCGAGATGCGCGATGAGGGCTTCGACGTCCGCGATGCGGTCAGCCAGACGCAGGAAACGGCCGGGGCGGGAGGAGAGGCCCATGCCGACATGGTCAGGCGCGATGACACGACGACCTTGGGCCGCGAGCTTCAGGATCAGGTCGCGCCAGAGGAAGGACCAGGAAGGATTGCCGTGCAGCAGGAGCACCGGGCGACCTTCGCGCGGACCATGGTCGACATAACTCATGCGACCCGAGAGCGCGGCGAAGTCCTTCGGCGCGAACGGATAGAGCGCCTGCACGGCGGGAGAAAGGGCGGCGGTGCTCATTGGCATTCGACGGCGAGCATCATGCTGGCGAGGCCGCTGCCGATTCCGAGCAGCGCCACGCGTTCGCCCGGCTTGATCCGTCCTTCGGCGAGACCAAGAGCGAGCGTGGCGGGCACGGAGACCGAGCCGACGTTGCCGAGGCGATCGAAGCTCTGGTAATCCTTCGCGGGGTCGAGGCCGAGCTTCTCGAAGAGCAGCGAAGAATGACGGCGGCCGACCTGGTGCGTCACCACGCGATGCGGCGTAGACTCGTCCCAGCCCGTCACGCCTTTGAAGCGACCCCAGCAACGTTGGGCGAGCGCGACGCCGGCGGCCAGGAGCGCTTCCGAATCGGTACGCATGTCGAGCTCGGCGAAGGAAGTATCGCCCTCGCAAAGGCCGTTGGCGGAAGAGTCGGTCTCGGCGGCGCCGCCGAGGAGACGGATTGAGCCCAGGCCGGCAAGGTCGTCGCGGCAGACCACGGCGGCGGCTCCGCCGGCGCCGATGGTGAGGTTGGCGAAGTACGGCTTGATCGTCTCGCGCGTGAGGGCGAGGTCTTCGTTCAACATCCGGATCGTGCGCTCCACGAGCGGGCGACCATCTTCGCCCGAGCAGACCAGCGCGCGGCGGATCTGGCCGGACTCCACCATGCCCGCGGCAAGCGCGACGGCGTTGAGGAACCCTAGGCAAGCGTTGGAGACGTCGAGGATCTGCGCCTGCGGACCGAGTCCGAGCAGACCATGCACATAGGCGGCGGTCGAAGGCTCGAGGCGATCGCGACAGACCGATGAATGGATCAGCAGGTCGATGTCGGCGGGGCCGACCCCGGCGGCCTGCATCGCGCGACGGCCGGCCAGCGCGGAAGCGGCGGACGGGCGAATCGCCTGCGGCCAGAAGCGGCGCTCACGGATGCCCGTCATCAGCTCGAGACGGCCCTCAGGCAGCTTCAGGCGGCCATAAAGAGGCGCCAGGCGGCGTTCGACCTCGTCGGAGGTCCAGACCTCGGGAGGGAGTTCGGCCACGAGGCCGGACAGGACTGTGCGCTTGAAGATCACGCTCCGGGAAGGCGGGAAGAAGCGGCCACGAGCTCTTCGTCGAAGAAATTCCAGCCCATGCCGGCGTCGACCACGATGCCTTGGCCGTTGATGCCGCTGGAGCGCGGGGAGAGCAGCCAGACCGCCGTGTCGGCGACTTCCTGCGTCTTCAGGGCCTCCTTGCGGAAGGTCATTTTCTCAGCGTGCAGGTAGTTATGGAGATAACCCGGGATACCGGCGCTGGCGCTGGTCTTGAGCGGACCGGCGTTGACGGAATTGAAACGCACGCGCGAATCGGCCGAGAAAGATTTCGCGAGGAAGCGGCTGGCCGACTCGAGCGCGGCCTTGATCGGGGACATGTAGCCGTAGTTCGAGGCCGTCACCTGGGAGGAGATGCCGATGGAGACGACCGAGGCGTCGGCCTTCAGGTGCGGCTTCAGCGCGCGCGCGAGCTCGACGAGCGAGAACGCGGAGATCGCGGTGGCCTGCAGGAAATCGGCGCGCACGGTCTCATGGAACGGCTGCATCCCTTTCGAGAAATTGGCGAACGCCACGCTGTGCAGCACGCCGTCCAAGGGGCCGTGTTCGCGGCCGACATCGGCGGCCAGCTTCTGCGTCTGCGCTTCGTGCTCGAGGTCGCACAGGTAGACCGGCTTGCCGTCGAGCAGGCCTTTCAGCGAGTCCAGTCGGGCCTGCGAGCGCACGGAGTAGACCACCTTGGCGCCTTCGGCCTCGAGGGTCTTGGCGACGTGCCAGGCGACGGACTTCTTGTTCGCCACGCCGAGGACGAGATAGGTCTTACCGGTAAGGCCGAGGAAGGACATAGGTCAGGCGGGTTGGTCGACGAGGGCGAGGGCGAAGCGGATGGTCAGGACGGCTTTGGCGTCGCGGCGCACCGTGCCCGTCATGAAATGGAACTGCTGCAACGTCTCGACGTGCTTCACCTCGATCGAGACCGTGTCACCGGGCTTCACCATGCCCTTGAACTTGGCCTCCTCGATGCGGCAGAGCACCGGGGTCTTACCGGCGGGGGCGCCGCCTTCGGACTGCAGCTTCTTCGTGAGGAAGATCGCGCCGGCCTGGAAGACCGATTCGCAGAGGAGCACGCCCGGCGTGATCGGGTTGCCGGGGTAGTGTCCGGAGTAGAAAGGCTCGTCGGCACGGAACGTCCGCGAACAGGTGACGCCATCGGCCCGGATCTCGTCGATCCGGTCGAGAAACAGGAAAGGCGGACGATGAGGGATGGTGTCGAGGACGGCCTGCAACATGGGCATATTCCTGTCTCCGGTCGTAAGGACAAGCGACACGAAAACACCGTCGGTCGTATTTGCCTTTTGCCGGCAGGCGGCCAACCTCTCCGTCATGAAGACCCTCTTCGCCACCCTCCTCATGTCCCTCCTCCCCTTCTTCGGTGACGCGGCTGAAAAGCTCGCCGTCGGCGCGTCCATCCCGGACGTCACCTGCAACGACCAGGACGGCAAGCCCGTCTCCCTCGCCAAGGAGGGCGCCAAAGGCTACCTCCTCGTCTACTTCTACCCGAAGGCCAAGACCGGCGGCTGCACCAAGCAGGGTTGTTCGCTCCGCGACGGCTGGTCCGACCTCCAGAAGGCCGGCGTGAACGTCCTCGGCGTCAGCACCGACGACGAGAAGCTGCAGAAGGAATTCAAGGAAGAGCAGAAGTTCCCCTTCCGCCTCCTCGCCGACAAGGAAAAGAAGGCCGTCACCGAAGCCTTCGGCGTGAAGAATCTTGTCGGCATGGCCAGCCGCAGCGCCTTCCTCTTCGTGGACGGCAAGTGCGTTTACGCCGACCACAAGGGCCACACCAGCGACCAAGCCAAGGTCATCCTCGACTTCCTCGCGTCCGAGAAGAAGTAAGTCCGGGGATTCATCCCAACAAAAAGGCCGCATCGCTTGATGCGGCCTTTTTTGTGTCCGGAGGCGGACCTCAGTGACCCTTGATCGGGAAGAGGTCGGTCACGCTGTTGTTGCCGTGGATGCGACGGATTGCGTCAGAAAGTAGCGGCGCGATCGAAAGTACCGTGATCGGGAGGTCCTTCGGCCAGTTGGCCGGGACGGAGTTGGTCGTGATGACTTCGTCGATGACCCCACGGCGGAGGCGCTCGAAGGCGATCTCCTGGATCATGCAGTGCGAGACCATCGCGCGCACCGAGCGGGCGCCGTTCTTCTT
>RFRI01000150.1 GCA_009924535.1 Verrucomicrobiota bacterium | reverse complement strand
AAAAATGCCCTGTCAGCCGCCGCGCTTGATTCAATTCGCGCTTCGCTCGACGCCGGATTGATAAGGGAGAATCACCGCCTGAACAGCCAGATCGTGCTGCTCACCATTGCCATCTCCGGCGGTCCCTTTCTCGGCCTGCTTGGCACGGTGGTCGGCGTGATGATCACTTTCGCCGCGATCGCCGCCGCAGGGGACGTCAACGTGAACGCCATCGCGCCGGGTATCGCAGCTGCGCTGGTGGCGACCGCCGAGCCGGCGGTGCATCGCATCTACGAGAGCGTACGCAGCCGGCTTTAACTTTTCAGGCATCGTTGGCGTGCGTGATTCGCATCGAGAAATCCGTCGCCCGTAAATGCTTGGTCAGGCTGCCGACGGAGACGCGGACGCGGAACTTCTGGCCGTCGCCGCGATACCAGCCCTCGGAGTTGGCGAAGTCGAAGTTGGACTCGGCGTATTCGACGAAGCCGACGAGGCCTTCGACGGTGCTATAGCCCGCGCCGAAACTGACCTGTCCGGTGGGGCCTTCCTTGACCGTGACGCGAAGGTCGCTCTGTCCCGGGATGGAGGTCGGGACGGGCGCCACGCGGACCTCCTCGAAGAACTGCGTGTTGCGGAGGCGCGCCTCGGAGACACGGGTGCGGGCCAGGTCGAAGACCTCGCCGGGCCCGAGCGCGAGCTCGCGGGCGATGGCGGTGGAGCGGGTCTTGGTGTTACCCTGGATCTCGACGGCGCGAACAGTGTGGCGCTGGCCTTCCTCGATCTGGAACTTCACGTCGATGGCGCCGGTCGCGAGATCGGGCTTACGGACAACTTGGACGGAGCTGTTGATATAGCCCATCTGGCCGTAGTATTCTCGCAGCTTGTCGGCGGCGGCCTCGATGGCCGGAATCGCGAAAGCTTCGCCGCTGGCGATCATGTCGAACTCGGCGGGGTGGGCGCCGCGACGCAGGGAAGGCTCGGAGACCACCTTACGAAGGGAGTCGGTGGAGTAGACGGGGTCGGAGGCGCCGAGACGGTTGCCTTCGAAGGCGATGGCGCCGACGGTATACTTGCGGCCTTCCTTGATCTTGAAGACGACGTCGACCCAGCCCGAAGCGTCCTTCACGTCCTTGACTTCGCATACCTTCTCCGGGTCGGCGTCCTCGACCTCGACGTCGAGATAGCCCTTGGAGCGGTAGTACTCGCGCAGCTTCTTGCAATCGGCGCGATATTGCTCGGGATCGAGACGGCCGCCGCCGATGAGCCAAGACCACTTGTACCAGCGATATTCGCTGGTCTTGAGGTCGGCCGCGGACCAGAGGTCGTAGCGATCGAAGGAGGTGGCGCCTTCGAAGCGGAAATTATCCACCTTCAGCTCGATGCCTTCGTCGACGATCACCGCGACGATCTTGCCGCCGACGGTATCGCGGAGCTGGGAGGTGACGCGGGCGAACGGGCGCTTCTTGCGGAGCTCGTTCTGGAGCTTGAGCTCCGAGCGGCGCAGCAGGGCCATGTCGAGCGGCTCGCCGACCTTGACGTCTTCGATCACGCTGCCGCCGAACCAACCGGCCTTGCCGACGAGTCCGTCGCCGCCGATGTATTCGATCTCCTTGAGGATCGGCCGGGGTTCGACCGTGACGACGATATCGACCTGACCGGTCACCGGATCCAGGATGGGTTCGACCAGGGCCTGATTGAAGCGGCCGGTGGCGTAAAGGGAACGGACCGTGCTGGCGACGGCGTCCTTGGAGAAGGGCTCGCCTTGGCGCAGGGCGACGAAGCCGAGGACGAACTGCTCGGAGACGGCCGTTCCATCGGTCTTGATACGGATCGAGCGGACGAGCGGGTCCTTCGTCGCCGGGGCAAGCTGGGCCACGCCGACGAGCGGCGACAGGGCGAGGGCGAAGCAGGCGGCACGGAGCCAACTGCGGCGGAAGGAGGGGTTATTCATTATTTCGGTAATCTTTGGCCGGATTTTCGAAGCGTGTCAGCCCCGGATTAAAGAGCAAGTTGATGTCGGAGGTGGGGCCGTTTCGGTTCTTGGCCACGATAAGCTGGCGGGAATAGCACCCATCCTGCCCGGCCTGCTCGGCCTCGGCCTCGGCGGCCTTACCCTGGCTGACAGGGGGCTTGGAGATGAGCATGACGATATCGGCGTCCTGCTCGATGGACCCGGACTCGCGCAGGTCGGACATGCGGGGCTGGCGGGCCTCGTCCTCGGATTTTCGGTTCAGCTGGGCGAGGGCGATGATGGGAATCTTGAACTCCTTGGCCATGGCCTTGATGCTACGGGAGACTTCGGCGATCTGCTGTTCGCGAGGGAGACCTGAGTCCAGTCCGTTGATGAGCTGGATGTAGTCGATGACCACCATATCCAAGGGGGTGCGGGCATGGACGCGGCGGCACTTCGCCCGGATCTCGAGGATATTCTGGCCGCCGTTGTCATCGACGACGAGGGGGAGCCCCTTGTACTCGTTGGCCGCCTGGACCAGGTCGACCTGCATGCGCTCGTCCGGATGGGCCGTGCGGAGCTTCTGCATGTTCACGCGGGCGCGGGAACAGAGCAGACGCAAGGCCAGTTCGCGGGCCGGCATTTCGAGGGAAAACAGCAGGACGTTGGACGGCTTACGGGCTTCGCTGGGCTTGGGGAAGAGCGCGGCCTCGATGAAGTTCAGGGCGATGGAGGTCTTGCCCATGCCCGGGCGGGCGGCGACGACGATCATCTGGCCGGGCTGGAAGCCGAAGGTCATCGCATCGAGGTCGGGGAAACCGGTCGGCACGCCCTGCACCGAGTTACGGTCGCGGATGATGCGCTGGACGAGCTCCATCGCCTCGGCGATCGGTCCGTCGATCGTCTGGGCGGATTCGGAAATACGGTCTTCGCTGATGCGGAAGAAGGACTGCTCGACCTCCTCGAGCAGGCGCTCGATGCCTTCGGCGTGCGAGTGGGCTTTCTCGACCGTCGTGACCGCGGTGGAGATCAGCTGACGCAGGAAGTGCTTCTCGCGGATGATCGCGAGCCAGTGCGGCGCATGCGCGCTCGACGAGATGAGGCCCGTCAGTTCGTTGATGTAGGTCGCGCCGCCGGCGGACTCCAGCTTGCCCTCGCGACGGAGCTGCTCGGTAAGCGTGATCTCGTCGATGCCCGTGCTCGCCTGGTTCAGCTGGACCGCGACGGCGTAGATATCCTGGTGCTTCGGATCGAAGAAATAGTCGGGCGTGACGCGCTGCTCGAGGCAGCGCTGCAACGTGTCGCCGCCGTCGATCACGATGCTGGCGATCAGGCCGCGTTCGGCGTCGAGGTTATGGGGCGGCACGCGGTCGCCGTAGTTGGGGGCGGCGGCCTGGCGGGAACGAGGGCGGCGGCCGGAAGGGGAATCGGTCATGTGGAAGGCGGTACTCTGCGCTCGGCCGTCTGCCCTGGATAGCCAGAATTAGACGCAGTTTATACCCAAGAGACTGTGAACAAGGATGCAAGCAATTGTCACAATCGCCGCCGAATCGACACCTTCAGGCCATCCGCGTTACGACCGTGCGGCAAGGCGAACTCTAATAAGTTAAAATATAAAACCGGGGGGCAATTGGTTAGACGGTGGGGGAAGGGCGGACTCAATAGGCCGCATGATTGCATACCTTCTCATGCTCGGCGCGCTCACGCCGGAATCTGGGTCGACGCAAATCACCCTCAAGGCGATGACTTTCGACGTGCCGGAGACGGAGGTCGTGATCCTCGACCCGGCCGGCCGGCCCGAACCCATCACCCTTTATTCGCACGCGCTGAGCGAACCGATCGTCTGCCGGACGAAGGATGGCAGGCTGACCTTCTTCCGCAAGCCGAAGACGGAGGACCCGAAGGAGCCGCTGGTCACCCTGGCCTCCCTGCCCGCCCCGCCGGCGGAGGGTAAATACATCGCGATCCTCTCGGGCTCCGGCGAGACCTCCCGGCTCAACCTCGTCGCCGATGGCGGAGGAGCCGCCGCGGCGGGCACCATCCGTTTCTTCAACCTCTGCCCCCAGCCGGTCGGGCTCAGCGTACCCGGCACCAGACGCGTGCTGCCTTCCGGCCAGGAGTTCACCGTGCGCCCCCAAGTGAAGGCCCAGCAATACGGGCAGGCCCAGTTCTTCCTCCCGGGAGAAAGCGGTGATTGGCGCCTGGCGGGCGGCCTGCGCTGGCTCCAGCTGGACGATATCCGCTCGCTGCTCTTCCTGGTGCCCTCACCGGGCGAGGAAGGCATCATCAAGGTGCGCGGCGTAGAGGAGCGCGTGACCGCAGATGCCAAGAAGCTCCCGGCGGCGCCCGTGACGCCGGCCGGCGGCGGCGAGAAACGCCGGACGGGCCTCCGGACGCTCCAGTAAGGTGAAAGCAGCGACCTCAGCGAAAGCGGGCGGACGGGCGGGCTTCTCGATCATCCTCTCCCTGACGATGATGACGTTGATCGTCATGCTGCTGCTCGTGCTGACGACCTTCCTGACCATCGAATCCCGCGCGTCGAAATGGTCGATCCTATCGACAAGGGCGCGCCTCAACGCCCTCATGTCCGCGCGGCTCGCGTTAGCCCATCTTCAACAAGCGACCGGACC
>RFRI01000149.1 GCA_009924535.1 Verrucomicrobiota bacterium | reverse complement strand
GAGCGTGTCGAGTAGGATGAGGCGCGTGGAGGGAAGATCGATGAGGCTGTTGTGGCGGTGCTCCTTGAGCGCGGAGGCGCTCTTCATCTCGGGGAAGGCGGCCATGAAGATATCGCGGACGTCGTGATTGCCGAGCGTGAGGTGAACCGGGATGCCGGCGTCGCGTAAAGGAGCGATGAGCTCGCGGACCACGGCATAGTCGGCGGCGGTGCCGATCGCGAGCGCAAGGTCGCCGTTGATGATGACCGCGGCGGGCTTCTTGGGCAGGGCGAGGATCTGCTTCACCGCGGTGCGGAGGTGCTCGCCGTCGGCCTTGGCGTTCGCAGGAATCTTCTCTTCGGGGATGCCGGTCAGGTGGATGTCATTAATGATGACGATTTCGTCGCCGCCCGAGGTGTCGAGAGCCGCCCAGCCGCGGAGCGGGAAGGCGAGGGTAGCGAGACCAGCGAGCTGGAAGAACCGGCGGCGGGAGAGGGTGGTGGTCATGGGAAAGGTTTCTCGAGGGCGGCTTCGTAGACGGCGTCGATCATGCAGTCGGAGCCGAGGGCGGAGCGGAGCGGGTCGATGTTAGCGGCGCTGTAGCCGAGGTGGAGATGGCGGCTCCAGCCCTGGGCCAGTGCGTATTTGCCGGAGAGCGCGCCCACCGCAGTGGACATCTTGTCGAGCGTATGGAGGTAGGAGTCCATGCCTTGGCTCTTATCCAGCCAATCTTTCTGCGAGGCGTGAGCCGCGAGGGCCTGGCGGGCCTGGTCTTGGACGGGAGCAACGTCTACATAGAGGCCAGCGCGCACTTTTTGGCGCAGCGGTGTGCAGAGTCCGTGCGGCATGGCGTGGTAGATGGTCACGTCATGCGCATAGGGCGTCGCCGGTGGGACGGTGTCGTAGTTGGGCATCCCGTGCGTGAAGGCCGCGGAGGTCGCGAGGCGGGCGCAGGCCATGTGGTCCTCCATGTAGTCCGACAGCGCGTGCGTGAGCACGATATCGGCGCGGCTTTGGCGGATGACCGAGGCCACCTTGCGCATGACCTCGATGTCGAAGGTCAGCGTCATGTCGTTGACGACCGGCGGGTAGAACTTCGCGCCGAGGAGGCGGGCGGCTTCCTGGGCTTCCGCGAGGCGGACGGTCGCGGTCGTCGGGCCGTCCATCTGGACCGAGCCGCCGTTGCCGGCGCAGAGGTCGAAGTAGTGCAGCTCCCAGCCGCGCTTTGCGAGCTGGAGCATCGTCCCGGCGGCGAAGTATTCGACGTCGTCGGGATGCGCGAAGATGGCGAGACAGGAGGGCATGGGTTCAGGCAACCTTGACCGGCTGGCCGCCGTTGGCCGCGCTCTGGTCGGCGGCGAAGATCACCTTGAACGTGCGGAGGGCGTCGCGGAAGCTCGTCAGCGGCATGTCCTGACCCTTGTCGAGCGCGTCGAAGAAGGCCTGGAACTGGGCTTGGTAGGGGTGGTCGCTGACGTCGCCGGAATCGAGCATCTTCATCGAGAGCCCGCTCCACTGGGCCTTGTTGGTCTTCAGCTTGGCGGAATGGAACTTGTTATCGAGGACGCTGCCATGGCTGCCCACGAGGTGGGTGTGGAAGTAATAGGGCTGGAGGCAATCGACAATCGCGGCGCATTTGCCGACGGCGCCGTTCTTGAATTTCAAGATCGTGACCGCTGAGGTGTCGTATTCGTACGGGGTGAAGTACTCGCTCTTCGACTTCGTGCTGAAGCTCGTGACCGAGTCGACTTCGCCCGGCATGCACATCAGGAGGGCGTCCAGGGCGTGGCAGCCGGCGGTGAGCAGGGCGCTGCCACCGTCCTTCTTGCCGATGTTCCAGCGGTACTGGCCATACCACGGGCCGATGCCGTGGTAGTAGTCGACTTCGCCGTAATGGATATCGCCGATGAGGCCTTGGTCGATCACGGCCTTGGTGGCTTCCATCTGGCTGGAGAAGCGGCACTCGAAGCAGACGCAGCCCTTTACGCCGTTCTTTTCGGCGGCTTCGAAGATCTGGATTACCTCAGGCATCGAGTTGGCCATCGGCTTCTCGAGGATGATGTGCTTCTTCGCCTTGGCGGCGGCGACGGCCTGGGCGCAGTGTTGGCTCGGGTAGCTGGTGATATCGACCACGTGGATCTCCGGATCGGCGAGCAGGGCTTCGACGGTATCGTAGGCCTTGATCTTGCCGCCGTGCTTGGCGCTGAGGGTCGCGGAGTCGAGGGGGCGGGAGGAGTAGATCGCCGTGACCTGCGCCTGGCTGGTCGCGTTGATGGCATCGATGTGGGCCGTGGCAGCCCAGCCGTAGCCGATGATGCCGACGTTATATTTCTTTGTGCTCATGGGGGGCGTCTGGGGGTGCCCAGAAGGATGGTCTTACACCCAGAAGAAGGAAACTCAATCGGGTGTCTTTTTACGCTCGAATGGTGTCTTTTATGGCGATGCTTGGCATCGCCATGGGGATCTGCTGGCAGGGTGAACGGCTGCGAAGCAGGTAGGGCTGACCACCTTTGGTCAGCCGCGGTTGAGCGGGGGCGCTCAACCCTACCCGAGGCAGACAAGTCATCTCAGGTCCCAGGTCTCGGCCATCGGGTATCAGGTACGGGTTGTCGGGTTCGGGTACGGGATATGAAGTGCAAAGGTGCAAATGCGGCGATGCCGCGTGCAAAAGTGCAAAAGTGGGAGGCAAATAAACGGGCCTGAACCCAGACCTGAACCTGGTGCTGAACACCTGAACCCGGGACCTGACGGCCGAGACCCGAGACCTGAGAATGCAATCCCGCCACATGAAACCTGCATCCACTTTTGCACCTAGGACAGCACGTGGTGCTGTCTCACCCTCAGAACTCCCCGAAACCAAACTGCTCGGCTAAGGCGAGGCAGTCTTTCACCGGTCGCAGGCCTTTGGAGGGCGTGGGATCGGCGAGGCAGGCGGCGGCGCAGCAGACGGCGAGCTTGAGGCGTTCCTGCATCTCGAGGCCTTCGTGCAGGCCGTAGAGCATGCCCGCGGCGAACGCATCGCCGGCGCCGGTCGCGCCTTTGCTATATCCGGCGGGCAGCTTGAGCGAGGCCTGCTTGAGGCGGAGACCTTCGGCGGTGGCGCACACGGCGCCATACTCGGTGTGGATGGTGACAGTCTTCTTGACGCCGAGAGAGAGCAGCTGCTCGGCCGAACGAAGGAGCCAGCCGGCGTTCTTGGGGTCGATGACTTCGCCGAGCGTCAGGCCGGTTTCGATCTCATTGACCACGAGGTGATCCGTGAGGGGCAGGGCGCTGAGCGCGATCTCGCGGAACTGTGGGTGCGAGGCGCTGCACATGTCGACGGAGGTCTCGAGGCCGGCGGAGCGGGCGTTGAAGAGCAACTTGGCGGCGATGGTCTGGCCGTTTTCGAAGGTGTCCATGCGGTCCAGCAGCATGAGGTAGCCGAGGTGCAGGATGCGGGCGTTGGTCTTGCTGAAGGAGCAATGCTTGAGGTCGAAGTGGGCGTTGGCTCCGCGGCAATGGAAGAAGGTACGGCGTCCGGTGGACTGCACCGTCATCGCATCGGTGTAGGACGTCGGGTGATCCTTGCTCAGATGCAGCATGCCGACGTCGATCCGGTGGTTCTGGCAGTCGCGCTTGATCCACTGTCCGTTGGTGTCGTCACCGACGAGACCGCAGGCGGCGAGGGGGAACTCGACCTTCATCGCCGCGAGGTCCTTGAGGACGTTGTAGGGGCCGCCGCCGTTGGAGCGCGACTCGCTCAGGATGCTCGCGAGCATATCCTGGGCCGGGTAGCCATCGATGACCTTGACGTAATCGACGATGAAATTGCCGGCGGCGAGGATACCTTGGCGGGGAGTTTTGGGCATGAGATTCAGAGCGAGACGACCGTGCCTTGGGCCTGCGACTGCAGGGCGGCGGCGAAGATCTCGTGGGTGGCGACGGCTTCGTCGGGCGTGGCGCAACCGAAGCGGCCATTGAGCAGGCCGGCGCGTTCCATGAGGTAGGCGGCCCACATCTGCTGGATGACGTCGGCGAAGCCGGGTTCGAAGATGCCGCCGGTGACGGTCTTGAACGGCGTGCTGAAGCCGAGGTCGGTGCGCTTCCAGAATTGTTCCTTGCCGCGTTCAAAGAGCCAGAGGGCCTTCGTATCCGAAGTGCTGTAGCGGACGCCGCCGTCGGTGCCGAGGATCTCGATGAACCAAGTGTTGGTCGCTCCAGGCATGAGTCGCTTCATCTCGAGGCGCATGGGTACTTCGTGCTCGCCGACCTTAATCCAGGTGTTGAGGAGGGCGTTGTCCCAGGTATCGCAATTCGTCACGCCACCCTTGCCGTCGGGGCGCTGCGGGTAGCCCTTCTGGAGCTGGGCGAAGACGCGGGAGGGCTTCCAGCCGAGGCGCAGAGGGATGTGGCAGGCGTGCATGCCGAGGTCGTTGAGGGCGCCGCCTTCACCGCACATGGAGTTGAGGCGCTTCCAGTTGGCGGCCTTGGTCGGGTCGAGGTCGCTGCTGTGGTGGAAACCCGAGACGACTTCCAGGATGCGGCCGATCGAGCCGGACTTCGCGAGCTCGAAGGCGCGTTGAGCGCCGGGGAAGAAGG
>RFRI01000148.1 GCA_009924535.1 Verrucomicrobiota bacterium | reverse complement strand
CACGGATGAGCCCATGGGCGATGTTGAGGTGGTGGCGGATTTTCTGCCGTCTCCTGCCGAACTGGCGTTCAAGGAAGATGGCGTGAAAGTCACGCTGGCCCTGAGCAAAAGCAGCGTGGAGTTTTTCAAGTCTGAGGCAGCCAAGCACCAGACCCAGTACCAGCGCATGATCCGCCGCTTGCTGGATTCATACGTTCAAGCGCAGGGCACCCTCGCCAGCAAGCCAAAACGCACAGTGCGCAAGCTGCCACCGGAAGATCGACCCCATCGGCTTCGGCTTCGAGAACTTCAACGCCGCCGGCAAGTGGCGCACCGCAGAGACCTACGAGAAGAAAGGCGTCGGGAGCAAGACGTGGCCCATCGACCCCGCCGGGGCCTTCTACAAAGGCGCACAGTTCAAGGATTATTTCGAGCTGCGCGATCAGCTCGCGGCCAAGCCCGAGAAATTCGCCCGCGGCTTCAGCGAAGCCCTCGTCGAATACGGCATGGGACGCCCGTTCGGCTTCCTCGATGAACCGCTCGCCGTGGAGATGATCACCCAGGCCCGCGGACAGGATTACCAGATGGCAGCATTCATTCGCGCCCTCGTCCTCTCCAAAACTTTCCAAACTAAATAGCCATGAGCTCCTCCCACCTCAGTCGACGGCACTTCCTCCGGGCCGCCGGCACGCTGATCGCCCTGCCCGCGCTCACCTCGATGGGCTTCAAGGCCTTCGCCGCCGAGAAAGCCGTCACCCAACCGAAGCGCATGGTCTTCCTCGGATTCGGCTACGGCGTCACCAACGAGACCTGGTTCCCCAAGCTGACCGACACCGGCGCAAGCTACGCGCTGCCGGAAGGCCTCGCTCCGCTCGCCGCGCACAAGAAGGATTTCACCCTCGTGCAGGGCCTCTCGAATAAGTTCAGCGACGAAGCCCATTGGGGCAGCACGTTCTGGCTAACGGGCGCCAACCGCTATTCCGAGCCGGGTCAGAGTTTCCATAACGGTATCTCCGCGGACCAAGTCGCCGCCGCGAAACTCGGCATGGACACCCGCTACGGCTCCATCCGCCTCGACTGCGCCAACGCGGTCGACTCCGGCCACGGGCCAGGCTCGATGGCGTGGGATGCGCGCGGTAAGCCGATGGCCGGGCACGAAAACCCCGTCGCGGCCTACCACCGCCTCTTCTCCGACGAGACCATGCCGCTCGCCCAGCGCCAGGCCCTGCTCGCCCAGCAGCGCAGCGTGCTCGATGCTGTCCTCGAAGACGCGGCCCGCGTGCGCCGCGGACTCTCGCGCAGCGACGTCGACAAGCTCGACGAATATTTCCAGAGCGTGCGCGACATCGAACTCCGCCTATCGAAAGACGAGCAATGGCTCGATCGCCCCAAGGCCCGCGCCCCCTTCCCGGAACCCAAGCCCGGCCTCGCCGGCAAAGACGAGATCAAGGTGATGTATGACCTTATCGTCGCCGCGCTTCAGACCGACAGCACCCGCGTGCTGACCTACCGCCAGCCCGTCAGCGCCTTGCTGGCCAGCCTCAATATCAAAGTGGCTTCGCACGACATGAGCCACTACTCCCCCGGCGAGCGCATGGAAGCGGCCCAGAAGCGCGACCTCGAGCAAAGCAGGCTGCTCGCTGGCCTGCTCACCAAACTCAAGGCTACCAAGGAAGCCGATGGCTCCAGCCTCTTCGACCATACCACGGTCGCTTACGGCAGCAACATCCGCACCGTCCACTATCTGGACAATTGCCCGACGCTGATCGCCGGCGGTGGCTCCGGCATCCGCCTCGGCCAGCACATCGCACTCCAGGGCAAAAGCACCCCGCTGTGCAACCTGTGGCTTACGCTTCTGCAAGGTAGCGGTGCCAAGGTCGATAGCCACGGCGATAGCAACGGCATCATCAAGGAACTCAAATCCTGACCCCCTTCCTATGAAAACACTCCACCTCCTCCTGCTCACCCTCGCGCTGCCCATCTTCGCCCAGGACGGCTTCAAGCCCCTCTTCAACGGCAAGGACCTGACGGGCTGGGACGCCGAACCGGGCCTTTGGAAAGTCGAGGACGGCGTGCTCGTCGGCACCAGCGAACCGGGCAAGCCGAAGACGAACTCCTTCCTGATCTGGAACGGTACGGCGAAGGACTTCGAGATCCGCGCCACGATCAAGGTCGTCGGCGACAACAACTCCGGCGTGCAATACCGCAGCCGCCGCCTGCCCGAAGTGACCCCTTGGACAATCCTCGGCTACCAGTGCGATGTACACCCGACCGAAGTCCACACGGGCATGACTTATGAGGAACGCGGACGCGGCATCTTCGGCTACAACGGCATGGACGTCGTGATGGACCCTACCGGTCAGCGCTGGCAGGTCGGCGAACGCCCGCGCGTGCAGGCCGATATCTCGCAGTGGAACGAGTTCACCGTCATCGCCCGCGGCAACCGCCTCGAGCACAAGGTCAACGGCCAGACGACCTCGGTCTTCATCGACCACGACGAGAAGGGTCGCGCCCTCGACGGCCTCATCGCCCTCCAGCTCCATGCCGGCAACCCGCATAAGACTTACGTGAAGGCCATCCTGCTCAAGGTCCTCGAGGACAGCCCCATCCTGCCCTTCGACCAGGCCACCCTCCCCGCCGGCTCCAAGAAGATCGACCGACCCAAGGTCGTCAGCGCCCAGGGCAAGACGCCCACGCCGAAGAAGAAGTAAGCCCGAACCAATCCCGCATAATGGGGTCAGACCCTCTTAATGGGGTCTGACCCCATTTCCGTCTTTGCAGTCCTACACTCTGGCACCGTAGTTTACCCCTACCCCCATGCGCCCCCTGTTCGCCCTGATTTTCGCCACCCTGACGGCCTTCGCCGCCACGCCGTCGCGACCCAATGTCGTGCTGATCCTCGCCGACGACTTGGGCTTCTCCGACCTCGGCAGCTACGGCAGCGAGATCGCCACGCCGAACCTCGACGGCCTCGCCAACAACGGCGTGCGCTTCACCCAGTTCTATAACACCGCTCGCTGCTGGCCTTCCCGCGGCGCCCTGCTCACGGGCTACTATGCCCAGCAGATTCACCGCGACGCCCTCCCCAGCCTCGGCGGCGGCGGGCAAGGCATCCGCCAATCCTGGGCCCGCCTGCTGCCCGATTACCTGAAACCCGCCGGTTATCGCAGCTACCATAGCGGCAAGTGGCACATCGACGGCAAGGTCCTCACCGCCGGCTTCGACCGCTCCCTGAACATGGAGAACCAGGGTAATTACTTCACCGCCAAGGGTAACTCGATCGACGACGTGCCCGTCAAGGTTCCGGCCGACGAGAAAGGCTACTACGCCAGCATCGCCGTGGCCGACCACGCGATCGAGTGTCTCAAGGACCACGCGGCCAACTACAAGGACCAGCCTTTCTTCCATTACATTCCCTTCATCTCTCCGCACTTCCCGCTCCACGCCCTCCCTCAGGACATCGCCAAGTATCGCGACAAGTATCTCGCCGGATGGGAAGCCCTCCGCGCCACCCGCTTCGAACGCCAGAAGACGATGGGCATTACGAACACCACGCTCTCGGCGCTCGAACGCGAAGTCGGGCCGCCCTACGCCTTCCCTGCCGCGATGAAGGCACTCGGCTCTGGCGAAGTAAACCGCCCACTCCCTTGGGCCGAACTCACCGATGAGCAGCGCCGCTTCCAGGCCACGAAGATGGCCATCCACGCCGCGATGGTCGACCGCATGGACCAAGAGATCGGGCGCATCATCGCCCAGCTCAAGGCCATGGGCGCCTACGAGAACACGCTCATCCTCTTCGCCTCCGACAACGGCGCCAGCGCCGAGATCATGGTGCGCAACGGCGGCCACGACCCGCAGGCCGAGATGGGCAGCGCCGCGACCTACCTCTGCCTCGGGCCTGGCTTCTCCAGCGCGGCCAACACCCCGCACCGTCGTCATAAGACCTGGGTGCACGAAGGCGGCATCAGCACGCCCCTCATCGCCTCCTGGCCCGCCGGTATCGCCGCCCACGGCGAACTCCGTCATACGCCCGGACACGTCGTCGACATCGTGCCGACCATCCTCGAACTCGCCGGCATCCAGAAGCCTGCCGACTGGAAAGGCCAGCCGATGCCGCCCGCTCCGGGCAAGAGCCTCGTGGCAGCGCTGAAGAGCGACGTCACGATCGAACGCCCCAGCCTCTGGTGGCTGCACGAAGACAACAAGGCCATCCGCGTCGGCGACTACAAGATCGTCGCCGCCAAGGGTGACGCCTGGGAACTCTACGACCTGAAGACCGATCGCGCCGAACAAAATAACCTCGCCGCCAAGATGCCCGAGAAGGTCAAGGAACTCGCCGACCTCTGGCAGAAGCAGACCGACGAAACCACCGCCCTCGCCAAGCTCACCCTCGCCGAACAGCCCAAAGGCAAGGGCAAGAAGAACGCCCACTGAGCTGTCTCCACGTTTGCACCTTTGCACTTTTGCACGGCATTTTATCCCTATCCCCACCCCTACCCCTATTTCATAATCATGCGCTCCCTCCTCGCCCTCCTGCTGTTAGCCCCGCTAGCCGCGCTCTAGCGGGGCTAACAGCAGGAG
>RFRI01000147.1 GCA_009924535.1 Verrucomicrobiota bacterium | reverse complement strand
CAGCGGATGCCTTCCTTCTCGAGTTCGGCGGCGGCCTGGATGCCTTCCCAAGTGGAAGCCATCTTGACGAGGATGCGTTCCTTCGGGATGCCGGCGGCCTTATAAAGGGCGATGAGCTCGCGCGCCTTGGCGACGGTGGCGGCCTTGTCGAAGGACAGACGGGCGTCGACTTCGGTGGAGACGCGGCCCGGGACGATCTTGAGGATCTCGGTGCCGAAGGAGATGAGGAGTGCGTCGACGGCGGCCTGGACGCCTTTGCTCTTGTTGTCCTGGGCGGCCTTCTGGAGAAGCGCCTGATACTCAGGCATCTGGACGGCCTTGAGGATGAGGCTGGGGTTGGTCGTGGCATCCAGAGGCTTGAAGGCCTTCATGGCGGCGAAGTCGCCGGTGTCGGCGACGACCTTGGTGTGTTGGCGAAGCTGTTCGAGTGCGTTCATGAGTGAAGGGTTCGGAGCGTGTTAAAGGGGGCGGTCTTGTCCAGCCCGACCCGAAAAAACGGGCGTCGGCATGCCGCCCGGGCATCTCTCGCTTGTTTCGGAGGGCAGGGTGGTGCAAATTGCCCCATGCGAATCAAGGTCAAGCAGGCGCTCGCCGCCGAGCAGCCGCTCAAGGGTGTCACCGTCTCCGGGTGGGTCCGTACCCGCCGCGATGCGAAGGACTTCTCCTTCGTCGAGATCAATGATGGCTCCTGTTTCAAGAATCTCCAGGTGGTGGTGGATGCCGGGGCTCCGGGCGCCGAACACCTGAAGGAGGCCCTGACCGGGTCTTCGGTCAGCGTCGACGGCGAGCTCGTGCCTTCGCCGGCGAAGGGGCAGCGTTGGGAGCTTAAGGCCACGGCCTTCCGGCTCCTGGGCCGGGCGGATGAGTCCTTCCCGCTCCAGAAAAAGGGACACACCGTCGAGTTCCTGCGGACGATTCCGCACCTGCGCGCCCGCACCAATCGCCTGGGCTCGATGATGCGCGTCCGCAGCCGCATGGCCATGGCTGTGCATGAGTTCTTCCAGCAACGGGGCTTCGCCTATGTGCATACGCCGATTGTGACGGCCAGCGATTGCGAAGGGGCCGGGGAACTTTTCCGCGTCACGACCCTCGATCCGGTGGCGCCGCCCAAGACGCCTGAGGGCAAGGTAGACTGGTCCGCCGATTTCTTCGCGAAGCAGTCTTATCTCACGGTCTCCGGCCAGCTCGAGGGCGAGACCCTCGCCTGCGCCTTGGGCGACGTCTATACGTTCGGACCGACGTTCCGCGCCGAGAATTCCCATACCAGCCGGCATGCCAGCGAGTTCTGGATGATCGAGCCGGAGATGGCTTTCTGCGACCTCGAGGGTGACATGCGTTGCGCCGAGGAGCTCGTGAAACACCTCGTGAAGACGGCCCTGGAACAGTGCCCGGACGAGCTCGAATTCTTCAATGCCTTCGTCGACAAAGGGCTGCTGGAGCGCCTGCGTTTCGTCGCCGAACGGCCGTTCGCCCGCGTTTCGTATACCGAGGCCGTCGAGCTGCTCCTTAAGTCCGGTCGCAAGTTCGAGTATCCGGTCGTCTGGGGCGAGAACCTGCAGTCCGAGCATGAGCGCTACCTCACCGAGGAGCATTTCCGGTGCCCGGTGACCGTCTACGACTACCCTAAGTCCGCGAAGCCTTTCTATATGCGTCAGAATGATGACGGCCGGACCGTCGCCGCGATGGATGTCCTCGTGCCGGGAGTCGGCGAGATCGTGGGAGGTAGCCAGCGCGAAGAGCGGCTGGATCGACTCGTCTCCGCGATGCAGGCCCACGGATTGGACTTAGCCAGCTATGGCTGGTACGTCGACACGCGCCGCTTCGGCTCCGTGCCCCATGCCGGTTTCGGTCTCGGTTTCGAGCGCTTGCTGATGTTCATCACCGGCGAAGGTAACATCCGCGACGTGATCGCGTATCCACGGACGCCCGGGCACGCCTGAGGCTTGGGGGTTACCGGCGGACCAGGTCGAGCAAAGCGCGGGCCGTGGCGCAGTTATGCCGCACCATCTGCTGGCTGGGCGTGGCCGGAGCGACCGGCTTGGTGTCTTTGGCGGCCGCGTGGGGCGCGGGCGTGGCGGTGAAGACGGGGGAAGTCGAGGCGACCATCCCGACGGCGTTGCCAAAGGCGTCAAGGATGGGGCCGCCGCTGGAGCCGCGGGCATAGTCTGCCGTGGTCTGTAAGAACACCGCGCCGTTACGCTCCGGTTCGTTCATCTTGAAGTAGCGCGTGATGATGCCCTCGGAGAGGCAGCCGAACGTATTGGCCGGGTGGCTGTAGCAACGGATCGGCGTGCCGGCGGGCGCGTCATCGCGCAGCGTGAGGAAGGCCAGGTTCTTGGCATCGATGCGGATCAGGGCGACGTCATGGGCCTTGTCCGTGGCGAGCACTTCGACGACCGGAAAGAATCGTCCGTCGGAGGTCAGCACGCCCATCGCCTCGCCGGTCGCGCCCGCGGCCACATGGTGGTTGGTGGCGATGACGCCGTCCGCGGTGATCGCGAAGCCGCTCGCCAAGGTGTTATGCCATTTCGCGCATTTGTCGCACTTATAGGCGGAACCGATCAGGACGGAAGCCTGGGCTCCGCGCCGGTAGATTTCCGCGCCGTCGAGAGGCGTTCCGGCGGGCTGCGGAGAAGAGAGATGGACGGCGTCCGTTCGCGTGCGTTTGCACTGTTCGAGGCGCGCTTCGCGCCTGACGAAGCCATCGCCTTTTTCGGCGAGCGCCGTGGTCGCCTGTTCGAGCTTCTGGAAAATCTGGCGATCGTCGACGGCGCTATCGACATCGCCGCCCGGGATAGATGCGGAGCCGGAGATGAAAGCGGCGAGCAGCGCGGGGAAAAGCATGTGGGCATTGAAGCAGACGGGCGAAGCGTGACGAGACTATCGATGCGTATCCGAAGAGAGCATACGCGGGGGAGAAAGCGGCGGCCGGCAAAGCTTAGGTCGGCAGGGGTGAGCCATAGCCGAGCAGTGGGGCAGGGTGGCAAAGCCCGACGGGAGGGGGTGGTAAGACGAGAATGGGGCGGCCAGAGAGCCCAAAACGGCACCAGGTTGTCTCATTCGATAGTCAAAAAACTGTAAAAATTGAACAAACTCATCATAAGTCATTGTTTAACAACATACTAATGGATGTATGCCGCGTGTGAAAAAATACAAAAATCGTCTTGAATCACGCGTCCGGATTCTCCAATCTGGAACTTCCCTTCTCTTACAGAAGGCTGTTCCTTGGATGTTTCGGTGATCGAGCTAGTTCAGCGCAACAAAACGCAGAAACTCGAAAAAAGACGTTGACCAATCGCTCAACGCCTTCACCGTCCGCCCTCCCTCCCTTAAACAGGAGGCCCCTTTCGGTTCTTTGAGAGTTCATTTTTTGTGCGACAATACGGCCTATCGTATTAGTCAAACCTTACACCTGGTGAACCCGGCGATAACTGATCGCGGGTTCTACCAAAATTAGAAAACGCGAATATTTATCACCGGCGTATTCACTAGGAACTGAGATAATATAAATAGTTCGGATCCCAGGATCCGAACCTTCAAACGCCTGCTTCGGCAGGATTTTTGGAGAGTTTGATCCTGGCTCGGCGCTTAAGGAGGAGCTCGCGGCCTATCAGCTAGTTGGCGAGGTAACGGCTCACCAAGGCTAAGACGGGTAACTGGTCTGAGAGGATGATCAGTCACACTGGAACTGAGACACGGTCCAGACACCTACGGGTGGCAGCAGTTTCGAATCGTTCACAATGGGGGCAACCCTGATGGCGCGACGCCGCGTGGGGGATGAAGGTCTTCGGATTGTAAACTCCTGTCATTGGGGACTAATGGCCAGGCTCATACCCTGGTTTGAATTAACCCAAAGAGGAAGCAGTGGCTAACTCTGTGCCAGCAGCCGCGGTAATACAGAGACTGCAAGCGTTACTCGGATTCACTGGGCGTAAAGGGAGCGCAGGCGGACTCATGTGTCGGACGTGAAATACCGGGGCTTAACCCCGGTGCTGCGTCCGAAACTATGAGTCTAGAGACTTGGAGGGGTAAGCGGAATTCTTGGTGGAGCAGTGAAATGCGTAGATATCAAGAGGAACACCAACGGCGAAGGCAGCTTACTGGACAAGATCTGACGCTCAGGCTCGAAAGCGTGGGGAGCAAAAGGGATTAGATACCCCTGTAGTCCACGCTGTAAACGGTGCGCATTAGGTCTTGGAGCTTTCGAACGCTCCAGGGCTCAAGCTAACGCGATAAATGCGCCGCCTGAGGACTACGGCCGCAAGGCTAAAACTCAAAGGAATTGACGGGGGCCCGCACAAGCGGTGGAGCATGTGGCTTAATTCGATGCAACGCGAAGAACCTTACCTAGGTTTGACATGGACGTGGTACCCGGGGCGAAAGCTTTGGGGACCCGCAAGGGAGCGTTCACAGGTGCTGCATGGCTGTCGTCAGCTCGTGTCGTGAGATGTTCGGTTAAGTCCGGCAACGAGCGCAACCCTCGCCTCCAGTTACCAGCGAGTAAAGTCGGGGACTCTGGAGGGACTAACCCGTTAGGGTGGGAAGGTGGGGATGACGTCAAGTCAGTATGGCCCTTACATCTAGGGCTGC
>RFRI01000146.1 GCA_009924535.1 Verrucomicrobiota bacterium | reverse complement strand
CGGTTTGTAGGCCCAGTGGGGTTCGTAGACGGCCCCTTGGGCGACCCAGCGGCGGAAGAGTTCCTTCTGAGCGGAGGTGAGCGTCTTGTGCGATTCCTTGTTAGGCATCACATCGTCTTCGTCCTTGGTGAAGAGACGCTTGATCACTTCGCTTTCGTCGGGCTTGCCCGGGACGATCGCAATCGCACCGCTCTTGCCGGCCTTCAGCGCGTCTTCCCGGAGATCCAGGCGGAGGCCGCCTTTGCGGGACTTCGGGTCGAAGCCGTGGCAATGGAAGCAGGTGTCCGACATGATCGGCCGGATGTCGCGATTGAAACGGACGGACTCGACGGACTCGGCGGCGCCGAGGAGTCCGATGACGAGCAAGGGGGCGACGAAAGGCAGGACGCGCATGGGGATGTCGTTATGACAACCCTCCCGCTCGGGGGTTTCAATGGATTTCTAGGGAAAGGACCTCAGCGGGCCTGCCAGTTGACCGCGTCGATGACGACGTAGCCGCTGGCGCCTTCATTGCTGATCATGACCCCGGCTTCGGCCTCGTCGGTAAAGGCATAGGTGCCCAGCGATACCAGGTGGTCGGCGGGACCTTTGGATAGGTTTACCGTCAGGTCGGTCTGGCCGGCGGCATGGATGATGCGGACCTTGGCGTTGGTCGCCCGGTTCGCGTTGGGGACGACCGCTAGGAAGACTTCGTACCTGCCGGCCTTGGCGAGCTTGGCGGAGAAGGTGGCGGTCATCGGTCCCTTGGCTCCTTTGCCGTCATGTCGGTAGCCCTCGCCGATGAAGCCTTTGCCGGCCTGGCTTTCGGTCCAGTCGCCTTGGAGCTTCGCGTCGCCATCGTCGACCGTGATCCCGGGCAGACGAGGGGCCGCGGCGTGGTCGTCGGACTCGGCGGGATACTTCGAAAGGTCGACCGCTTTGCTCAGCACCTGACCGTCGGCGAGCAGGCGGGCCTTAAGGGCCGCGTAAGGAACATCCTGCACGGCCAGCTTTCCGTCGATCGCCATCGCGGCGGCGGTGGCGGCGGACTGGCCGAGGATCATGAAGACGGGCTCCATGCGGATGGAGCCGTAGGCGATGTGCGAGGCGCTGCAGGCCACCGGGACGAGCAGGTTGGCGGCCTGGCCTTTCTTCGGGACGAGGGAGCCATAGGCGATCTCGTAAGGTCCGCGTGGGGAGACGCCGATGTCGCCTTCATTCTGCACGTGGCCTTCGGGCGTGACGTAACGCTGGGTGTTGTGCGAATCGATCATGTACGAGCCCATGCCGACCGTCTGGGGCGTCGGCTTGTCCTTCGTCAGTTCGTTCTCGGTCATCACGAAGGCGCCGACCATGCGACGGGCTTCGCGGACGTAGATCTGGTGCGACCAATTGCCGTTGTCCTTGAACTCGTCCTTCGGCAGGCCCCAGTTGTTCATCTTTTCGCGGACGTCCGCCGGCACACGCGGATCCGTGCAGATGAAATAGAGCAGGCCCTTCTGGTAGGTCTCGTGCTCCTTGACGATCTCCTTGCGGCGCTCGTAGCTGGCTTCGGGGTAGTCGTAATTATAGCCGATGTTGTCGAAGGAGAAGCCGCCGTGGTTGTTCGTGTCGGTCTTGCCGTTGGGGATGAGGTCGAACTTGCCGAAGGTCTCTTTCCAGCCGGCGGCGTAAGCGCGGGCGAGCACCTCGTATTGCTTCGGGTCGTAGCCGGCGGGCGCGGTGAACGGGATACGGTTCTCGGGGACGTTGGTCAGGCACATCCGAAAGCAGTAGGCCTGGACGCGGTGGTCGGCCTCGCCCTTGGGGGCGGGCGCGATGGTCGAGACGCGGGCGATGACGCCGCTCTTGGGGTCACCGGGGATGACGTAAGGGTCGATGGGCGACTTGAGCACGCCGAAATGGTGGCGGTGGTGCAGGACCCCGACCTGGGAGCCGTTATGCTTCTCGCCATAGGTGGCGTTGGCTTCTCGGCCGACGTGGTAGCTTACGCCGGCCGCGGCCATGAGGTCGCCTTCGTAGGTGGCGTCGATGAACATCTTCCCGGCGAAGGACTTGCCCGAAAGCATCGTGATCTCGGCGATGCGGCCGTCGGCGAGACGGACGCCCTTGGCGCGGTCGAGCCATTCGTCGCGCCGGACCGGGATCGCGAACTCCTTCACGAAATCCTCGAAGACCTTCTCGGCGACGCTCGGCTCGAAGATCCACATCGTGCGTTCATCCTGGTCCATCGCCACCGTGCCTTGGCCCTTGTTGCCGAAAGCTTCGCGCTGCTGGTGCACCCAGGTCTCGGGCTGCTGGTAATACTGCCAGACGCGGTGGTAGAAGTTGCGGGACAGGCCCCCGATGACCGACTTGTCACCGCTGTCGGTGAAGCCGAGGCCGCCGCTGCTGAGTCCGCCGAGGTGCTTGTCCGGTCCGACGATGACGACCGACTTCCCCATCTTCTTGGCTTGGACCGCGGCGATGACGCCGGCGGCGGTGCCGCCGTAGACGACGACGTCATAGCTCTCGGCTGCAGCGAGGCGCAGGGTGAAGAGACAGAGGAGGGATAAGCGGAGGAGCATGGGGAATTGCAGGAGGTGTTAGCGGTTTGCGGCTGGCGGTTAGCGGTTAGACGATAGCACAGGCCAATGGGCGGCAGTGGGGCAGGCGTGCCATGTCCGTCTCAGTCGGACTTGGGCTTGGCAGGAGGCGTCTTCGGTCAGCGGTTGGCGGACTGCTTCGCGATGAAGTTCAGGATCGCGAGACGGGCGGGGCGTAAAGAATTAGATATGGAGGTGGTGGTGAAGGCCTTATCGGTGACGCGCAGGGGTGCGCCCGAGGCGGCCCTGCTCTATGACGAGACGCCAGAGAGCGCCGCCAAACGAGATAATGCGGCCGTGACGAGGGAGGCGGACCACGCCAAGCGCGAGCGTGGCGCCGGCGGAATGCCCGCCGATGAAGACCTTGTGCGGATCGCCGCCCTGTTCGGCGATATGCTTCACCGTCCACGCGAAGGCCGCGGCCGCGTCGTCGACGTAGGCGGGGTATCTGACCTTGGGGCTGAGTCGGTAGTCCGGCGTGACCACCGCGACGCCGGCCTGGGCGAGGCTTTCGCGGATCTCGGCGCAATACTCCGTGCGCAGGTCCTTCGCGCCGTTCTTCAGGCCGCCGCCGTAGAACCAGACATAAGTGGCGAAGCCCTTGGCGCCGACGGGCACGGTCAGGTCGAGTTTGCAGCGCTCCTGCTCGTAGGGCGTCTGGGAGATGACGTCGTCCTTGTAAGGGATGTCCTTGACGACCTTGGTCTCGATCGCCGCCGCCGTGGCGACGAAGGTCAGCAGCAGGAGGATCAGGCGCATCAGGCGATGAGCTGCTGGACGATGTTACCGTGGACGTCCGTCAGGCGGTAGTCGCGGCCGGAATTACGGAAGGTGAACTCCTCGTGATTGAAGCCAAGGAGCCGGAGGATCGTCGCATGCAGGTCATGCACGTGGACCACGTCCTTCACGGACTTGTAGCCGAATTCGTCCGTCTCGCCGTGGATATGGCCGGCCTTCACGCCGCCACCGGCCATCCACATCGTGAAGCCGTGGTTGTTGTGATCGCGTCCGTTGATCTTGCCGGCGTTGGAGCCAGGCGTCGGGAGTTCGACGGTCGGGGTACGGCCGAATTCGCCGCCCCAGATGACAAGGGTCTCGTCGAGCATGCCGAGGCGCTTCAGGTCGGTGAGCAGCGCGGCGATGGGTTGGTCGGCTTCAAGGGCCAGACGCTTATGGTTCTTCTCGATATCGTCGTGGCTGTCCCAAGGCTGGCCGGCGCCATGCCAGAGCTGGATGAAGCGGACGCCGCGTTCGGCGAGGCGGCGGGCGATCAGGAACTGGCGGCCGAGCGTGGTGTCGCCGTACATCTCGCGGGTCTTCTCGGATTCGCGGCCGATGTCGAAGGCGTCGGTCGCCTCGAGCTGCATGCGGTAGGCCATCTCGAACGATTGGGCGCGGGCCTCGAGGGCGGCGTCCTGCGGACGGACGGACTGGTGGGCGGCGTTGAGCTTGGCCAGGAGGTCGAGCTGCTTGCGTTGGGCCGGACGGGAGAGTCCGAAGTTGCGGATGTTCTCGATGAGTTCCTCGACGCTGCGCTTGGAGGTATCGACGTAGTTGCCTTGGTAGACGCCGGGGAGGAAACCGCACTGCCAGTTCTGGGTTTCCTGGATCGGGAAGCCGCCCGGGCAGAGCGTCATGAAGCCGGGCAGGTTCTCGTTTTCCGTACCTAGGCCGTAGGTGACCCAAGACCCCATCGACGGGCGGACCTGGCGGGCTTCGCCGCAGTTCATCAGCAGCAGGGAAGGCTCGTGATTGGGCACGTCGGCCTTCATCGAGCGGATCACGCAGAGGTCATCGGCGTGCTGGGCCGTCTTCTCGAAGAGTTCGCTGACTTCCAGTCCGCTCTTGCCGTAGCGTTTCCAGGAGAAGGGGGAGCGGAAGGCGGCGCCGGTCTTGCGTTCGGTCGCGATGTAGTCGCCCGGCAGTTTCTGGCCGTGGTACTTGTCGAGGGCGACCTTGCGGTCGAAGGTGTCGACCTGCGAAGCGCCGCCGTTGGCGAAGATATGGATGACGCGCTTGGCCTTGC
>RFRI01000145.1 GCA_009924535.1 Verrucomicrobiota bacterium | reverse complement strand
GGGCAACGCAGGCGAGCGCAGGCCGACCCCATCGGCGACTCGTCAGGACGGGCTTCGAAGCGGCCTCCTTCGACGTCGTTGACCAGGTCGGCGCCGGCTTCCACGGTGGCGTGCGCGACCGATGCTTTGTACGTATCGACGGAAAGGGCCGCTTGCGGGAAGCGTCGTCGCAGGGCCTTCACGATCGGGAGCAGGCGCGCGAGTTCGGTGGTCGCGTCGACCGGCGCGGCGCCGGGCCGCGTCGATTCCGCGCCGAGGTCGAGGATGTCGGCGCCTTCGGCGAGGAGCTGTTCCGCCCGGGCCAAGGCGGAGGCTTCGTCCTTGAGTTGGCCGCCGTCGGAAAAGGAGTCCGGGGCCAGGTTCATGATGCCCATGATCAAGGTGCGCTTCCGCCAGTCGGGCAGAGGGGTGCCATGTGGGCTGGTCCAGGACATAGGATGGGGGTTAAAGACCCCGGCAGGCGGTGCAACCCCCAAGGCGGGTGAGGGGGTTAGTGGGCGGTGTCCGAAGACTTATTAGATAGGTTGATGGGGGTTAATTGTCATTAAACAACTGATTATCAATTGCTTACATAAACATTCAACTTCAGGCCTCAGCTTAGAGGCATTCTATGACCATTTTCCCCTGCCGGGGCTTGCAAATTACAACCTTTTTACGGACTTTTCGGTGTCCGAAACTCATCCTTTATGTTTTCTCGCTTCTTTAGTCGGGTAGGTCTGCTGGCCGCCCCTTTTCTGGCCATGATCATGGTCGGCTGTTCCAAGGCCGACATGACCGTCCGCCAGTCGACCATGGACCCCAAGGGACCGGTCGCCCAAGTCCAGTTCGACCTGTTCATGAAGACCGTCTGGCTGGTCGTCATCCTCTTCGCGCTCGTCGGCGGCCTGCTCGTCTACGCCGTCATCAAGTTCCGCGCCCGTCCGGGAGACGAAGACAAGCCCGCCATCGTCGAAGACGGCCACGGGAATCCGCTCATCGAGATCGGCCTGATCACCGCCTCCATCGGCGCGCTCGTCATCATCGCCATCCCGACGCTCAGCGCCATCTGGTACACCGATGAGGTCCCGGCCGAATCCGTCCCGACGTCGAAACTTTCCGCCTGGTATCCGCGCGTCGAAGGCGCCCGCGAGAATTACGCCAAGGCCGTCGAGGAGCAGGTGCTCGAAGTCGACGTCATCGGCAAGCAGTGGTGGTTCCGTTTCGAATACCCGCAGCTCGGCCTCACCAACGACGCCAAGCATTCCGTCCCGAACGAGCTCGTGGTCCCCAAGGGCGTCGCGGTCCGCATCAACCTCCGCTCCGAGGACGTCATCCATTCCTTCTGGGTGCCCAAGATCGCCGGCAAGGTCGACCTCATGCCTGGACGTAAGAATCATATGTGGATCCAGGCCGACCAGACCGGCCACTACTACGGCCAGTGCGCCGAGTTCTGCGGCGACTCGCATGCTTACATGCTTTTCCGCGTCGAAGTCGTCGAACCCGCCGAATTCGCCAAGTGGGTGCAGCGGCAGAAGGCCGACGCCGCGCCCGTCGCGGCCGGCACCAAGGCCGAGCAGGGCAAGACCCTCTTCGCCGCCAAGAGCTGCGTGATGTGCCACAACGTCGGCGGCCACTTCGGCGCCGGCGCCTTCGCCCCGGACCTCACGCACGTCGCCTCGCGCAAGTCGCTCGCCGGCGCCTGGCTCGACAACCGCGACCTCAAGGCCCAGCGCGCGCTTGAGCAGCAGACCGGCAATACCGAGTCATCCGTCGCCGTCGACCCGGCGAAGCTCAAGGCCAACCTCATCAAGTGGATCGGCTCGTCCGGCACTTCCCATGACGCGAACGGCAAGCCGACCAAGGACGTCAAACCCGGCAACCGCATGCATTACTACAAGATGTTCAACGTGGCCGGCCTCAACGAGACCAAGCAGACCTTCACCGCCGAAGAGCTCGACTGCCTCGCCGAATACCTCCTCACCCTGAAGTAAACCTTCTCCCATTTTCACACCCATGTCCCACGATTCCCATCACGCTCCGGTCGCCTGCAAGACCGAGCTGGCGCCCGAGCGCAGCGACCTCGGCCTGATCCGTCCCGACCGCTCGACTGGCTTGATCGACTGGCTGACGACCGTCGACCACAAGAAGATCGGCATCCTGTACGGAGCCTTCGCCATGTTCTACTTCCTCGTGGGCGGCGTCGAAGCCCTCGCGATCCGCACCCAGCTGGCCCGCCCGGACAACGACTTCGTCACGGCGCGTATGTACAACCAGCTGTTCACCATGCACGGCACGACGATGATCTTCCTCGGCGTCATGCCCTTGTCGGCCGCGTTCTTCAACTTCCTCGTGCCGCTGCAAATCGGCGCGCGCGACGTCGCCTTCCCGCGTCTCAACGCGTTCTCGCTCTGGACCTTCGTCTTCGGCGCCTTCGTGTTGAACGCCTCTTGGTTCTTCGAGTTCGCGCACCTCGCCGGCTGGTTCAATTCCTTCGAATGGCACAAGGCGCTCGTCTACACCGACTTCGCTCCCGCCAACGGTTGGTTCAGCTACGCACCGCTTTCCGGCACCTTCGGCCAGAATGGCCAGGCCCTGCGCTTCACCGGCGTCGGCACCGACTTCTGGATCATCGGCATCCAGGTCCTCGGCATCGCCTCGCTCGCGGCCTCCTTCAACTTCATCTGCACCATCATCAATATGCGCGCCAAGGGCATGACCATGATGCGCCTGCCGGTGTTCACCTGGATGACGCTCGTCACCGCGATCCTCATCATCCTCGCCTTCCCGGCCATCACCGTCGCGCTGATCGAACTCATGTTCGACCGCGCCTTCGGCGCCAACTTCTTCAACCCCTCCGCCGGCGGCCAGCCTGTCCTGTGGCAGCATCTCTTCTGGATCTTCGGTCACCCTGAAGTGTACATCCTCGTGCTCCCCGCGATGGGCATCGTCTCGGAAGTCCTCCCGACCTTCTCCGGCAAGTCGCTCTTCGGCTACCCGATCATCGTCTTCTCCGGCGCCGTCATCGGCTTCCTCGGCTTCGCCGTCTGGAGCCACCACATGTTCACCACCGGACGGGCGTCAAGATCTTCAACTGGCTCGGCACGATCTGGGGCGGACGCGTCCGCTTCACCCCGCCGATGGTCCTCGCCCTCGGCTTCATCTGGATGTTCATGTGCGGCGGTTTCTCCGGCGTCATGCACTCCTCGGCTCCCGCCGACTCCCAGCAGCAGGACAGCTACTTCGTCATCGCGCACTTCCACTACGTGCTCCTCGGTGGCGTGCTCCTCGGCCTGATGGCCGGCCTCTACTTCTGGTTCCCGAAGATCTTCGGCCGCATGCCGAACGCCCCGGTCGCCTACATCGCCTCGGGTCTCGTCATCCTCGGCTTCAACCTCGCCTTCGGTCCGATGCACTACCTCGGCCTCGCCGGTCAGCCGCGCCGCACGCACACCTACCACGCCGGCAACGGCTGGGAGACTTGGAACTTTGTCGCCACTATCGGCGCCTACATCCTGGGCATCGGCGTCTTCCTCGCCTTCGTGAACCTCGTCTGGACCGCCTTCCGCGGCAAGAAGTGCTCTAACGATCCGTGGGATGGCCGCACGCTCGAGTGGTCGCTGCCTTCCCCGGTACCGGAATATAACTTCGCCCAGGCTCCCATCGTCGCCACGCGCGACGCCTTCTTCGAGGACAAGCATGGCACCAAGCGCATCGGCTCCGAGCCCGACGGCGGCGACGCCGGCGTCCACATGCCCAGCCAGTCCTGGATGCCGCTCCTGGCTTCCGCCGGTTTCCTCTTCGCTGGCTTTGGTATGCCGATGATGGCGATGGGCATTCCCCACGCCGGCTGGATCGTCATCGCCGGCCTTGGCGTCCTCTTCCTCGGCATCTGGCTCTGGGCCCTCGAAGGTCCGGGGGGCTACATGCTCAAGACTCCCGCCGCTTCCGGCACCCCGGCTCCGACCGAGACCGTGGCCCACTGAGCGCCTTCCTCTCCTCATTCTAAACTCTGACCTCAATGTCTGACACCGCCGCCGCGCACGAAGCGCCCACCTCCACCGGGATCGACCACAAGAAGCTCATCATGTGGCTCTTCCTGGCTTCGGACTGCATGTTCTTCGGGACGCTGATCTCGACGCACCTGCTGTATCGTAAGCTCTACCCCGCCGGCTTCACCGACGCCGAAGGCCACCAGCGCTTCATCCAGAACCTGTTCAACATCGAGCTGACGTCCTTCTCGACGTTCATCCTCCTGATGTCCTCGTTCCTGATGGCGCTCGCGGTCTCCGCGATGCACAAAGGCCAGCTGAAGTCCTTCCGCCGCAACGTCCTGGGCGTGATCTTCTTCGGCCTGATCTTCCTGGGCTGCCAGGTCTTCGAGTTCACGCACTTCTATCATCAGGGCCTGACCATCCAGAACAGCGTGCTCGGCTCGACGTTCTACGTCCTCACCGGCACGCACGGCACGCACGTCGCCATCGGCGTGCTCTGGCTCATCCTGATGTATTTCTACAGCTTCACCGGCAAGCTCGGCGGCCACATGGGCGCCCTCGACGTCGAAATCGCGGGCCTCTACTGGCACTTCGTCGACATCGTCTGGATCATCATCTTCACGGCGGTCTACCTCGTCGAGTACCTCGGGCCCAACGGCATCTGGGG
>RFRI01000144.1 GCA_009924535.1 Verrucomicrobiota bacterium | reverse complement strand
GTCTGGCTCAACGGCAAGCAGCTCGGCGGCTCCGATGACTGGGCCCAGGCCTTCAGCGCCGAAGTCGGCGCCGACCTCAAGGCCGGCGTTAACACGATCGCGATCCTCGCTCGCAATGACGGCGGTATCGCCGCGATGTCCTTCCGCCTCACCGCGGGCAAGACGGTGCTCGCCGAATCCGGCGCCAACTGGAAGACCTCCCTCGCCAAGCCGGCCGCCGGCTGGGAGGCCACCGGCTTCGATGATACGAAGTGGGCCGCCGCGACGGTCGTGAAGAAGATGGGCGAAGCGCCCTGGGGCAGCCCGTTCGATGGCGCCAAGAAGGCCGCCGCGAAGAACGGCAAGCGCACGCCGACCGCTTCTGTCGCGGCCGCCGACGAACTCATCCTCCGCCCTGGCTTCAAGGCCGAGCTGCTTTACAACGTCCCGAAGCCGGAGCAGGGCTCCTGGGTCTCCCTCGCGGTCTCGCCCGAAGGCGACCTCGTCGCCGGCGACCAAGGCGGCGTGCTCTGGCGCATCTCGCTGAAGGATCCGACCAAGCCGGTCGTGACCAAGATCGATACGCAGGCCATCGGCTGCCACGGCCTGCTCTTCGCCCACGGCGCGCTCTACGCGTGCACGAGCGAAAAGGGCAAGGGCGACATCTGGCGCCTGCGCGACACGAAGGGCGACGGCTCCTACGCGGAGCAGACGATGCTGCGCTCCCTCAAAGGCTCGGGCGAACACGGCCCTCACCAGCTGGTGCTCGACCGCGACGGCTCGATCCTGGTCTTCGGCGGCAACCACACGAAGCTGCCCGACGACGAGAAGGCCGGCGCGGCCGCCAAGCATTACGACGAAGACGACCTGCTGAAGAAGTTCGAGGACGCCAACGGCCACGCTTCCGGCATCAAGGCCGTGGGCGGCTGGATCGCCCGCATGGACAAGGACGGCAAGGACTGGATCCGCGTGACGACCTGCTTCCGCAATCCGTATGACGGCGCGGTCGCTCCGGACGGCGATATCTTCTCCTACGACTCCGACATGGAGTGGGACATGGGCGCCCCCTGGTATCGCCCCACCCGCATCAACCTCTGCACGCCCGGCGGCGAACTCGGCTGGCGCTCCGGCGCCGGCAACAACGCCCAGGCGCTCGTCGACTCGCAGCCGTCGCTCGTCGACATCGGCCCGGGCAGCCCGACGGGTTGCACGATGGGCACCGGCGCGAAGTTCCCGGCCGCCTACCAGCGCGCGTTCTTCGCCTGCGATTGGACCTACGCCACGCTCTACGCGATCATCCTCGAGCCCGAAGGCGGCGCTTGGAAGGCCCGCAAGGAAGTCTTCGCCGCCGGCAAGCCCTTCTCGGTCACCGACGCGGTCATCCGCCCGCAGGACGGACACATGTACGTGACCATCGGCGGCCGCGGCGGCCAGTCCGCGCTCTACCGCATCTCCTATCAGGGCACGGAATCCACCGCTCCGATCGCCTGGTTCACCGCCACGCCTGAGCAGAAGCTCCGCCGCGAACTCGAAGCCCTCCGCGACGTCGCTCCGTCCGCCGCTGCCCTCGACAAGGCCTGGCCGCTCATGGGTCATCCTGATCGCTGGGTGCGCTTCGCCGCCCGCATCGCCGTCGAACACCAGCCGGTCGCCAGCTGGCGCGCCCGCGTGAAGCCCGACGCCAACGTCGACCTCGCCGTCAACGCCGCCGCCGCCCTCGCCCGTTGCGGGGAAGCCTCCGACCTCGCCGCCATCGTGGCCGCCGCCGACAGCGCCGTGAAGTCGAAGGACCTCCGCCAGCAGCAGGACCGCCTGCGCGTCTTCCAGATCGCCTTCTCGCGCCGCGGCAAGCCCGACGCCGCCACCTCCCAGCGCCTCGGCAAGGAAGCCGCGGATCGCCTGCCTTCCGGCGACAACGCGCTCGACCGCCAGCTCGCGACGATCGCGATCTTCTTCGAAGAGCCCAGCGCTCCGGCCCGCGTGCTCAAAGCGATGAAGTTCGCGCAGCCCGGTCCCGCGGTCGTCGCCGACCCGGAAGTCCTCGCCCGTCACCCGGGTTACGCCAAGGCCGCCGCCGCGGCGATGGCCGTCACGCCTTCCTCCACCCGCATCGGCCTCGCCGTCTACCTGTGCCGCGCCACGGTCGGCTGGACGCCGGAACTGCGTAAGGAGTTCTTCGGCTTCCTCGACGTGCTCTCGCAGGCCGAAGGCGGCCACTCGCTGAAGGGCTTCGTCCGCAACATCCGCAAGGAATCCCTCGCCGCCGCACCGGAAGCCGAGCGCGCCGCCCTCGAGGAGATCGCGCCCGCCACGCCGCGCAAGGCCGCCGCGCCGATCCCGACCGCCGAAGGCCCGGGCCGTCTCTGGACGCACGCCGAAGCCCTCAAGGCTTGGGAAGACGCCAAGGCCAAGAAGTCCTTGGACTTCGCCAACGGCCAGAAGATGTTCGCCGCCGCGCTCTGCTCGCAGTGCCACCGCCTCGGCGACAACGGCGGCGCCCAGGGCCCGGACCTCTCCGGCCTCGGCGCCCGCACCGCGCCGGCCGACGTCCTGATGAGCGTCATCCAGCCCAGCGCCGTGGTGTCCGACCAATATGCGAACTCGGTCATCGGCCGCGTCGACGGCGGCAAGACCGTCGGCCGCATCCTCAACGAGGAAGGCGATAAGCTGCAGCTCGCGGTCAACCCGTTCGACTTCTCGGTGCAGCTCTCGATCAACCGCTCCGACATCCTGAGCATCGACCGCGACGCCACCAGCCCGATGCCCGTCGGCCTGCTCAACTCGCTCAACGCCCAGGAAGTCGCCGACCTCCTCGCCTACCTCGTCTCCGGCGCCAACGCCAAGGACGCGATGTTCGCGAAGTGAGCGCGAAGCGCTCACTTCGTGGGGTTCTGCTGGCAAGGTGAACTGCTGCGAAACCAAAGGTCAGGGCGGCTTCGGCCGCCCTTTTTGTTTGGGCTCTCATCCCTTCGGCCGAGCTGCGGTGTTCCTAACCGCTAACCGCCAGCCGCTAACCGCTTCTGTAAGGTTTCCTGGCGGAGGGGAAGGGATTCGAACCCCCGGAACCTTGCGGTTCATCTGATTTCGAATCAGACGCAATCGACCACTCTGCCACCCCTCCTTACCAGGACTATCGAGGAAGTCCGTGGAAGCCCTGCGGGCAAGAGGAAAGTGCCCGGATAAGGCCAAGGGGCCTTTTTCAGCCACCATTCCTTAGCCTAGGCGTCCGTCCCCCGCCTTCAACGCATCGCGCGCACCCCGGCCGGTGTCAGGTCGCCCAGAGGACCTTTCACGACCGTCGGCTTACCGATGGTGATATCATCGGCGTCGGGCGGCGGGTTACCGCCGCTACGCAGCCACTCGACCATCTTGGACTGCCCGCCCGAAGCGGCGACGCAGCGGGCGAAGATCGGCTGCGGTTCGACCTCGGTGGAGAAGAGATACAGCCGCGGACCACGTCCGGATTTCGCCGCCGCGAAGGCGTTCACGAGTTCCTCTTCCCAACGCTTCTCCGCCGGCTTGCGGTCATCCGTCGGCAGCCGTGAGCGGACGCTATCGCAGTAGACGATGGTAGCGTCCCGAGTGGAGTAGCTGGCGGACTTGTCGCCTTTCGGGCTGCGGTACTGCGTGACGCCATCCTGGAAGTCGGAGAAGATGACCAGGCCATCGTAAGCGCGCTCATTGCGCATGATGTCGATCCAAGCGCCCACGCAGCCCGTCTTGAAGTTGTCGTCGTATTGCTTGAAGATCCGCTTGCCGTTGGCGGTGAGCTTCTCCGGGTCGGTGAACTTCACCGGCGGGGCGCCGCTGCGGCCCGTCGACCCTTTGTAGCGGGACCCGCCGATGATCACGTCGTCCTTCACGTTGGTCCAGATGCCCGAGTACATGAAGACATCCGCCGACGGGAACTGCTTGCGGATCTCCGACTCGACGCGATCGAGGTAGCGACCCATCGACTTCGAGGCGTCCATGAAGACGGCCACTTTGGTCGCGACGATGTGGGCCCCCATGACGGGCTTGCCGACGAAGTTGCGCGCATTGCCCACGCCGACGCCCTTGCCGGCGCCGATCCCCCCGCCGGACCCGCCGCCGAAACCCTTCGACGAGCTTCCGCCTAGCTTGGAAGCCATCGCATCGATCGACAGCGCGTTCGACTTCAGGTCGGGCAGCACCACCTGCGCGTTGAGGTTCTTGGAGGAGATCCGGGAGACTTTCTTCGCGAGGGCCTTCTGCTTCTTCTGCTGGAGATTGTGCTCCAGGATCTTGGCGCGCTCGCCGGCGGCCCCGCCGCCGGAGCCGGTGGCGGTGGCGCTGAATTCCCCCTGCTTGGGATTTTTTTCGCTGGTGTTGGAGATGACCCAGATGATCGCCACCACCATCAGCATGAGGTGGATCAACAGCGAGAGGACCAAGCCCCGGGTGCTGATGAGACGTCGGAGCAGATGCCGCAACATCCCGCCTAATCCGATCTGTGCCAGCGGGGGCGTCGAAGGCTCGTCGGTCGAACGTTCGCGAAGTAGCTTCTGCTTTTGTTCGCTCATCGCTCCCACACGGTAATCGCCGCCGAAAGTTCCCATCAACCCCCATGTCCCGCCGACACCGAACCGTTACCCTTCTGCCATCTTCGAAATATGGTTCGTGCGTTTTACCCAGCACCCATCGCGCGCATCGAGGTAGGGACGCGTCGGCGACGCTTCCGCCCTGTAACCCGTTCGGTCGCGACGCCGTCGCGCCCCTACCCC
>RFRI01000143.1 GCA_009924535.1 Verrucomicrobiota bacterium | reverse complement strand
GCAGATCCAAACCACGATGCGCCGGCCCAGCGGCGGCAGCATCAGCCTGAAAGACCTCGCCGGTAATCGCACTGCGGTGAAACAGGTCGATATCGAGAAACTCGAAGCCAGCCCCATCTCGATCATGCCGGAAGGACTACTCGCGGGACTCTCCGACACTGAGCTCAAGGATTTCTTCGCCTATTTGATGAAGTGAGCGAAGGCGAAGCCTTCGCGGGAAAAGACAGCGCTCAAGGGGAGACCGGATGTTTAGCTGGGTGCATTAAAGGTAGGGCTGGCCATCCTTAGCCGGCCGCGGTCGAGCAAGGATGCTCGACCCTACCCAAGGCAGAAGTCCGCTGACGGGGTCAGACACGTTCAGCATTCCGAACGAAGTCAGATCCCATTGCGCCGCGGTCGAGCGAGGGCGCGCAACCCTACCTATGCCGCAGCATATATTCCGGTCTCCGGTTTCCCTTTGAGCTTAATGTGGTTCCGACGGACGCCTGCGCCAGAGAGCCATCCTTGACGGGGTCGGACCTGACGACCAACTTCGGCGCATGAAGACGATGTTGCTCATCCTGCTCGGCGTGCGCCTGCTGTTCCTGTCGGTCGCCGGCGCGATGTGCCTCTACGGACTGATCCATGCCACGGACCCCAACGTCCAGTGGTATTGGACCGTCGGACATGCCGTCGTCCTCGCCGCCTGCGTCTTCCTGATCGGACGCGTCTGGGCCTCGCTGAAGGCGACCTGGCAGCAGTAGGCCAGAGGGGACATGAGGGGAATCGGGGCCGGCCGGACCAGAAGTCGGGCTGGATAATTGTAAGTTTGGCATATAAATATGCCGACCCTCCCTTCTCATGAAGCACCGCGCCTTCCTCCTCGCCCTCGTCACCCTCGCCGCCGGCGTCTTCGCCGCCGACAAGCCCGGGCCGAACGATTACACCAAACTCAAGACCAAGGAGGCCAAGGCGGACGCCGCCAACTGGCCCGACAACAGCAAAGGCTCCCCGACGCCGCACGCCCCGGCCGAGAACCCTCCCGCCGCAACCACGCAGCGCAGCCAACAGGCCGCCCCGCCCGCTTCGGGTGAACGGGTCGTGTTCATCGGCAACGGCTTCGCCGAACGCGACACCTACTACGGCCGCCTCGAGACCGAGCTGCAGCTCCGCTTCCCGGATCAGAACCTGATCGTCCGCAACATGGGTCGCTCCGGCGACACCCCGGCCTTCCGCCCGCACCCCGCCCGCGCCAGCCAGTGGGCCTTCCCCGGTGCCGAGAAGTTCCACCCCGAATACGCGCAGCATAACGGTAAGGGCTTCTTCTCCACGCCCGACCAATGGCTCTTCCACCTAAAGGCCGACACGATTGTCGCATTCTTTGGTTACAACGAATCCTTCGATGGCCCGGGCCGCGCCGCCAATTACGAAGCGGAAGTCGATGCCTTCGTCGCGCACTCTCTTACCAGAGCGTACAACGGCAAGACCGCCCCGCGCCTCGTCCTGGTTTCACCAATCGCTTTCGAAAACCTCTCCGCCAACCGCGACCTCCCCAACGGACAGAAGGAGAACGCCAACCTAGAACTCTACGTCGCCGCCATGGAACGCGTGGCCAAGAAGCACGGCATCACCTACGTCGACCTCTTCCACCCAATGCTCGCCGCCTACGGCAAGAGCAAGACGCCTTACACCATCAATGGCTTTGCGCCCACCGACCTCGGTTATCGCGAGATGGCCAAGCTTCTTGCCGATGGCCTTTTCGGTGCCACGCCTCGCCTCTCCAAGGCTGACGAAGCCCTCGTCAACTCTGCGGTAAAGATGAAAGATTACATGTGGAATACGGATTATTCGATTCTCAACGGCGTCCACACCCACGGTCAGCGCTACAATCCTTTTGGACCGCAGAACTATCCTGACGAAGTCTTCAAGAGCCGTCAGATGACTGCTCTCCGCGACGAACTCATCCACGGTATCGCCCAAGGCAAGCGCACCGACCTGACCGTCGACGACTCCAAGACGATCGTACTCCCGCCGGTGCCATCCAACTTCAAGCCAAGCGAGAAGAACGGCAACCCGACCGAGTTCCTTTCCGGCGAAGCCGCCATCGAGAAGATGACCCTCGCCCCAGGCTACAAGGTCTCGCTCTTCGCCTCGGAAGAGAAATTCCCCGACCTCAAGAAGCCCGTCCAGATGTCCTTCGACGCCAAGGGCCGCCTCTGGGTCGCGACCACACCGACCTACCCAGCCTATCGTCCCGGCGACGCGATGCCCAACGACAAGATCATCATCCTCGAAGACACGGACGGTGACGGGAAGGCCGACAAGCAGACGGTCTTCGCCGACCACCTCCACATCCCGATTGGCTTCGAGATCGCCCCGGAGGGAGTGTATCTCTCGCAGGAGCCGAATCTCGCCCTGCTCATCGACGATGACAAGGACGGCAAGGCCGACCGCATGGAACTCATCCTCCACGGCTTCGACTCCCACGACTCGCACCACGCGATCTCGGCCTACTGCGCCGACGCCTCGGGCGCGTTCTACCTGCTCGAAGGCCGCTTCCTCCACAGCCAGGTCGAGACCCCTTACGGTCCGCGTCGCTGCAACGACGGCGGCGCCTGGCGCTTCGACCCGAAGTCCTACCGCCTCGAACGCCTGCAGGTCGACGTCTCCAATCCGTGGGGCTTCTCCTTCGACTATTGGGAACAGCCCTACCTCTCCGATGCTTCCCCGGGCGAGAACTGGTGGGCGCTCCCGCTTTCATCGAAGATGCCCTATGGCATCGAGCAGATCAAGGTGGAGCAGTTCGTCCCCAAGCGCTCGCGACCGAGTTCCGGCGCCGAGTTCGTCTCCTCGCGCCACTTCCCTGACGCGAACCAAGGGGACTTCATGACCTGCAACACGATCGGCTTCCTTGGCATCAGCTTCGGCACGAAGCATGACGACGGCGCCGGCTTCGTCGGCAAGGCCAACGGCGACCTGCTCACCTCGACCGACGGCAACTTCCGCCCGGTCGACATCGAGTTCGCCCCGGACGGCTCGCTCTACGTCATCGATTGGCATAACCCGCTGATCGGCCACATGCAGCACAACGCGCGCGACCCGAATCGCGACCATGAGCACGGCCGCATCTACCGCATCACCTATCCCGAGCGTCCGCTCGTGAAGCCCGCCAAGATCGACGGCGCTTCGGTCGCCGAACTCCTCGAGAACCTCAAGGAACCCGAATACCGCACCCGTTACCGCACCCGTCGCGAACTCCGGGGCCACGCGCCGGCAGAAGTCCTGCCCGCCGTGAAGGCCTGGGTCGCGAAGCTCGACCCCAAGGACGCGGCCTACGAACACCACCTCTGCGAGGCCATGTGGGCCACCTGGGCGCAGAACCAGCCTGACGCCGCCCTCATCGCGCAACTCCTGAAGGCCAAGCAGCCGGAGGCCCGCGCCGCCGCCGTGGATGTCATCCGACACTCCTTCTGGCAGATCCCGAACCACGTCGAGCTCCTGAACCAGGCCGTGCGCGATGAGAACGCCCGCGTCCGCCTGACCGCGATCGTCGCCGCCACCTGGCTCGACAACGCCGACGGCGCCAAGATCGCCATCGAGGCTTTCCATAAGCCCATCGATCGCTGGGTCGGACCGGTCCTCCACTACGCCCTCAGCTACACGCTCAAGGACGACGTCGAGGCCCTCAAGGCCGCCGGCCAGCTGAACCTCGACGGCAACCAGGCCGCCTCGGATTACTTCTCCGGTAAACTCAAGATCGGCGAACCCGTCCCCGAAGCCGGTACCGATTCGAAACCCGCCCGGAAGCTCACCGCTGTCGAAGAGAAGGTCTTCAAGCTCGGCCGCGAGATCTACTTCCGCGACGCGCACTGCGCCACCTGCCACCAGGCCGACGGCAAAGGCATCCAGAACATCTACCCGCCCCTCGCGAAGAGCAACTGGATCGATGATGACGAACGCATCACCAAGATCCTGCTCAAAGGACTCTGGGGCCCGATCACGGTCAACGGACAGCACTTCGACCCCACCAAGGGCGTCCCGCCCATGATGGGCTTCGGCGGCCTGCTCAACGACGACGAAGCCGCGGCCGTGCTCAGCTACGTGCGCCTCTCCTTCGGCAACAACGGCAAACTCATCTCACCCGCCACCGTGAAGAAGGTCCGCGAAGCCACCAAGGATCGCGTCAACTTCTACATGACCGAAGAGATCCTCAAGGAACACCCGCTGAAGGCGGCGCCTCCGGCGAAGAAGAAGTGAAGCGTGGCCGCAAGGCCACGCGGGGTTCTGCTGGCATGGTGAACAGCTGCGAAGCAGCTGGTAGGGCTGGCCATCCTTGGCCGGCCGCGGTCGAGCAAGGATGCTCGACCCTACCCGATGCAGAGAGGCAGAACTCAAAGGGGGCACCCTAGGGAAACCGGATGATTGGTAGGGGCGCGAAGGCGTCGCGACCGAGGGTGCAGACGGACGCGTCGCCGACGCGTCCCTACCCATGTCCGCAGCAACCATTCCGGTCTCCGGTTTCCCTTTGAGCCGTTGAATCAGATCAGGGTGGCGGGTCAGGCGGGGCGTGACCCGTGACCTGCCCTTTTAGTTATAAATTCCACAATCAAATATACCCTGTTTCTTAAGTGGGGGATTGACCTGCGCTTAAGGCATAGGATTTATTCGGCCCATGCGTCTCCTTTCCTGCCTCGCTTTAGTCCTCACCTCCGCCGTCCTGACCGCGCAGGATTTCGACTTCAAGGGCGTCCCCGCCGATTAC
>RFRI01000142.1 GCA_009924535.1 Verrucomicrobiota bacterium | reverse complement strand
CGTACTGGTTGTTCGTCGCGCGGATGGCCTTGGTGACGTCGCCGGTGGTCACGCCGAGGCGCGACATCTTGTCCGGCTGCAGCCAGACGCGCATCGAGTAGTCGCGGGCGCCGAACACGCCGGCGTCGCCGACGCCGGGGACGCGCTTGATCTCGTCGACGAGGTTGATGGAGGCGTAGTTGCTGAGGTAGATCGAATCGCGCGTGCCATCCTTGGAGATGACCGACATCGCCATGAGGATGTCGTTGGAACGCTTCTTCACGATGACGCCCAGGCGGCGCGCGTCGTCCGGCAGGCGCGACTCCGCGATCTTCACGCGGTTCGTGAGGTTGATGATGCAGAGGTCCGGATCTGCGCCGGGCTCGAAGGTGACGTTGATCGTCAGCAGGCCGGTCGCCGACGCGGTGGAAGAATAATAAAGCAGGTTGTCGGTGCCGTTGATCTCCTCCTCGATGGGCGCGGCGACGGTCTTGATGAGCGTCTCGGCCGAGGCGCCGAGGTAGGAGACGGTGATCGTGGCGACGGGCGGCGCGATCTGGGGATACTGCGCGACGGGCAGCACCTTGAACGCGAGCAGGCCCGCCAACACGACGATCAGCGAGAGGACGGACGCGAAGATGGGCCGACGGACGAAGAATTCCCAGGACATCGGGGTGCTTTACTTGGCGGAAGGGGCGACGGCGGTCGGACGCGGCACGACGGGCGCGCCGGGTCGGATCTTCTGCAGATTGTCGGTGACCAGGCGGTCTCCGGCCTTGAGGCCGCTGAGGATCACGGCGGTCGGGCCGGCGATCTCGTCGACGACCACGGGCGCCATGACGGCGAGGTTCTTGTCGTCGGCGAGCCAGACGAAACGTCCCTGCGTCGACTGCATGAGCGTGGCGGAAGGGATGACGAAGGCGGCGGGCAAGGTCCGTCCGCGGAGGCGGACACGCACATACTGCCCGGGCAGGAGCACGGCCTTCGGGTTCGCGAACTCGGCGCGCATCTGCACGGTGCCGAGGCGGGCTTCGACCTGCGCGGCGACGAAGTTCACCTTGCCGGTGACAGGATAGGCGGAACCGTCCGGCAGGAGAACGTCGACGGCGGCCTGGCCGGCGGCGGCGGCCTCGCCTTGGAAGAGACGCGCGAACTGCTGTTCGGACAGACCGAAACGCACCCAGACCTGATCGCGCTGCACGACAGTGGTCAGCAGGCTTTCGGCGCCCGGCGAGACGAGCGAACCTTCGGAACGGTTCAGGCGACCGGTATAGCCCGCGATCGGCGCGCGGACTTCGCAATAGGAGAGGTCGAGCTCGGCGGCGCGCACCTTGGCGGCGGCGACATCACGGGCCGCCTCGGCGGCGACGGCGGCGGACCGGCTGTCAGCGGCCTCCTTGGGGCTCGCGGCGTCGGCCTTGAGCAAGGCGGCCTGACGGACAGCCTCGGCCGAAGCCTGCTCGAAGCGGGCCTTCTCCTGGAGGAGTTGGGCCTTGGCCAGCGACAGGGCTACTTCATAAGGAGCCGGGTCGATCTTGAAGAGCAGGTCGCCCGCCTTCACCGCGGCACCTTCTTGGTAAGACTGGGCGAGCAGGATGCCCGTCACACGAGCACGGACCTCGACCTCGCGGGTGCCTTCGACCTGGGCCGTGACCTCGACGATCTGGGGGACGGGAGCCGGATTGACGACCTGCAGGTTCACCACGGGCGGAGGCATCATCGGAGCCTCGGCCGGCTTGCAGCCCGACAGGACTGCCAGCAGGGAGAAAGAGAGAAGGACCTCGACAGCCCCAGATTTACATACAGACATGTATGTAAATCTATTTGCCCCATCATGGCTCGCAAGACCAAAGCAGAGGCCGCCCTGACTCGTGACCGAATCGTTGCCTGCGCCCGGCAGGTCTTCAGCCGCGAAGGAGTCACGAACACCTCGCTGGAACACGTCGCCAAAGAGGCCGGGGTCACCCGCGGAGCGGTCTACTGGCACTTCCGCAACAAGGCCGACCTCTTCATGGCCGTCCGCCTCGACACCGGCTCGCTCCTACGCCTGAACCCGGAGACAGGCGTCGACCCGCTGCACCGCCTCGAGCTCTTCCTGCTCGAGGCGATCCGCCGGCTCCGCGACGAAGACAAGGTCCGCGAAACGTACGAGGTGATGCTCTGGCGCTGCGAATACGTCGGGGAATTCGCCACGGTGCGGGACGACCTGATGGCCTCGGGCCGAGGCTTCATCGACGAAGTGACGGCGCTTTACGCCGCCGCGAATTTGGCCGGCCTCACCGACCCGCGCCTCGACCCCGAACTGGCCTCGCTCGAGACGTTCTGCCTCTACGCGGGGATCCTGAAAGCCTGGCTGGCGGCCCCGGCCGACGGCATCATGCGACGCAAGGTCGAGGCGATGATCCGCCAGCATGTCGCCTTGCGCCGGATTTCCGCCGGAGTCGGGTTGACCCCCTCCGCCGACCCGCGTAAGAAGAAGGCGTGAAGGCTCTCCCCGCCCTGCTCTGCCTGCTCCTGCTCGGGGTCGCCCCGGCGTGGGCCGCCGAACCGGACGCACCCCAGACGTTGCCGATCCTGTACGATCAGCCCGGCGACCGCTACATCCTCCGCATCGACAACCGACGCTATCTGGTACCGTACGTGACCAAGGAGAACGTAGCCCGCCTGATGGCCGCCGCCAACTACCCGCGCACGAAGCTGCGCTTCGACGAGTACAAGCGCTCGCTCGAGGACAAGGCCAAGGCCGAGGCGCTCGTGAACCGCGCGCAGCAGAACGTCACCCGCGAATCGGACCGCGTCCACCGCCTGCAACGCAGCCTCGAAGCGCTCCGCGCCCAGCTCGCCCTGCTCCGCTCGCAACCGAACATCGACGTCCGCGAACTGCAATTCCTGCAGGAGCAGATCCGCAACACGTCGGCCTCCCTCGCCTCCGCCGAAGACATGGAAGCCAAAGCCCAGGCGAATCTCGAGAAGACGAAATCGACCACGGAGTCGGCCTTTGCGCGCGCCGACAAGGCCCGCGAGGATTACGTGACCGCGCTGAACGATTACGAGAAGCCGCTCGCCGAGATCCGCGCGATCGCGCTGACCACCGGCACCGCCCTCTGATTTTCCAAGCCATGAAGACCACCGCCCTCCTCCTCGCCCTGCTCTGCGCGGGCCCCGCCGGCTTCGCCCAGCAGGCCAAGCCCGACGCCAAGGCTCCGGCTGCCAAGGCCGCGCCGAAGCCCGTCGACCGTTACGCCGTGCGACCCGACGAGAAGGTCGCCTGGCATGACGTGCGCGACACCGACCTTGAAGGCCGCGCCTTCCCCGAGGCCGAACGCAAGAGCTACTTCGACCGACTGCCCGCCGAGGCCGACGGCAAGGTCACGCCCGCGGTCTGGGGCCTCAGCCGTGACAGCGCGGGCCAGATGTTCCGCTTCCGCACCGACGCCACTTCGATCTACGCCCACTACAAGGTCACCAAGGCCAAGCTCGAACAGCCGCACATGCCGGCCACCGGGGTCAGCGGGCTCGACCTCTACGCCCGTGATAAGGACGGCAAGTGGCGCTGGGTGCAGGTCGTCCGCCCCACCGCCCAGGAGATGAAGGTCCGCATCGCCGAGAACCTCGACCCGGGCGAACGCGAATACGCGCTCTACCTGCCGCTCTACAACGGCGTCGAATTCCTCCACGTCGGCGTGACCGAGGGCAAGAAGTTCGAGGGCCTCAAGCCGCGCGCGAAGCCCGTCGTCTTCTACGGGACCTCGATCACGCACGGCGCCTGCGCCAGCCGCCCCGGCATGGTACACACCGCGATCCTCGGCCGCCGCTTCGACGTGCCGGTCGTCAACCTCGGCTTCTCCGGCAACGGCCGCATGGACCAGGCCGTCGGCGACTTCCTCGTGCGCATCGACGCCGCCGTCTACGTCATCGATTGCCTGCCGAACATGTCCCCGAAGGACGTGACCGAGAAGTGCGCGCCCCTCGTGAAGCAGCTGCGCGCCGCCCGGCCCGACACCCCGATCGTCCTCGTCGAAGACCGTCGCAACACCGACACCTGGCTCCTGGCCGCGCGCCGCAAGTTCCATGACGAGAACCACGCCGCGCTGAAGGCCGCCTACGACCAGCTCGTGAAGGAAGGCATCAAAGGCCTGTCCTACGTGCCCGGCGACAACCTCTACGGCGACGACAACGACGGCGCCACGGACGGCTCGCACGCCAGCGACCTGGGTTTCTTCCGCCAGGCCGACATCTTCGAGCCGTTCCTCAAGGCCGCCCTCGGCCGCTGATTTTCCCGCCGCGCCGCTGGCCAACGGAGGATAATCCTCCAACGTCCTCCCCATGCATCGCAACTTCCGCTACTACGACCTGATCCTCGGCGCGTTCGTGGCGGTACTGCTCTGCTCGAACCTCATCGGACCGGCGAAGGTCGTGCAGGTGGACTTTCCGTTCCTGGGGCCGACGGACTTCGGCGCGGGTAACATCTTCTTCCCGCTGTCTTATCTGTTCGGCGATATCCTTACGGAAGTGTATGGCTACGCGATGGCGCGGCGTGTGATCTGGGCCGGCTTCGGGGCGATGCTCTTCGCGACGATCATGACCTGGGTCGTGCTCGCGCTGCCGGCCAGCCCGAACGAGCCGTTCAGCGCTCAGCTGCAACCGGCGCTCGTCACCTGCTTCGGGGGCGGCTGGCGCATCGCCCTCGGTTCGATCATCGCATTCTTCGTCGGCGATTTCCTGAATTCGTACGTCCTCGCGAAGCTCAAGGTGCGCACGCAAGGCCGCCACCTCTGGCTGCGCTTCATC
>RFRI01000141.1 GCA_009924535.1 Verrucomicrobiota bacterium | reverse complement strand
AGGGAGCCGCCAAAACCTTCTGCCCGTCCGAGGTCGCCCGCAAGGTCAATCTCAAATTCGCGCCCGACATCCGTTTCCGCATCGACGAATCCTTCGAAAACGCGGCCAGGATCGACGCCCTTCTGAATTCCCCGAAGGTGCGCGGCGATCTCGGCGAAGGTCTTGATGCGGTCGCCCGTCTCGAGAATCGTGGTGCAACCGGCCAGGAGGCCGAGCGCGAGGAGAGGCAGGATTTGTTTCATGGGACGAGAGGAGTGCAGCGGAGGACGACGGGGTGATTTTCCTGCGTGGACTTGAGGCTTACAAGCAGAACCTTGCCCGCCGGCAGCGTCAGGGTCGCCTCGGGATGCCCGACGACGGTCAGCTTCTGCCCAGGCTTGGCTTCCAGGCGCGCCACCGAGAAACGGGCCGGGAGGCTCGACCAGTTACGCAGATCGGCCTTGGTGGTGCCGACCGTATAGACCGCCGTGCCCACCTTGGTGGCGATGGCCCAAAGGACGGCTCCGGAGCCTGAATTCTGGCGGTTAGCCGCTTCTTCGGAGGACTTGTTGATGAGATAGCTGGCGGTCGCCTTCACGGCGGCCGAGGTGAAAGCCTGGGCTTTGATGCCCGGCAAGGCGGCCTCGAAGTGCTTCGCGATCAAGGCGTCAGGGCGGCTGGCCAACGGGACGGCGACATCCTGGGCATCCAATCTGAGCTTCAGATTGTAATTCAGTCCCGAGGGCCGGATAGCCGGCAAGGCGACGCTCACGTAAGGCACGCGCGACGAGACGATGAACAGCGGGATGTCGATGCGCTGCTGATACCAATCGGGGCACATGCCCGTCTCGGTCACGACGTAGACAATCGCGCCCTGCCCTTCGCTCGTCGGCGCTTCGGCGTCCTTGAGGTCGCGACGGAAGGCTTCGTTGCTTCCGTTGAGCTGCGTCGCGGCCAGCAACTCCTTGCGGCCCTTCTCGCGATCGGACGGATCCTGACCGAGGCGGAGGAAGAACATCCCCTGGAGCCAATGGCTGAATGCGTCGTCATAGGAACCTTCGGCGGTCAGGCTCGCGAGGTTCTCCTCGATCATGCCCAAGCCTTCCTTCGTCCGCTCGTCCTGCGAGGCCTTGGCGACGTCATACTTTCCTGAGGCTTGCTTGGGTTTCACGTAGAGCTGACCTGAGCCGAAGGCCTGCTGGACGAAGCGTAGGCGGGCCATGGCCACGCGGGCGCCGTTGATGTCGCCGAGCTCCAGACGGTTCAGGGCCTGATAAGTCGACGCATAGATGCGATCGGCCGGACGCGGGCGATACGCCTCGGCATAACCGTTGGAAAAACTGGCCAGCGTCGCCTCGGTGACCGAGAAACCCGGCCGCTCTTCTTCCTCGCGGAAGGAGGCTTCGACCTGTTCGAGGATCTTCGCGCTTTCCTTGAGCTTACCTTGGGCCCGCAGCGCGGCGGCGGCGTCCAGGTTCCACACCAAGGCGTCCTTCGGTTCGTCGGCCGCGAAGTTCCGCGCAATGGTCGCGGCCGACTCGTAATCGCCTTCCTCCACGGCCACCCGGACGCGCGGACCGCGGTCGACATATGTCGCGCAGCCAGCCAGGCAAAGCGTAAGGATGAAAAGCAGCGGACGCACCGGGAAGTGCCGCAGGATAACCCGCCAAGCCGACATGTAAAGGACGGTCAGACCAGCTGCAGCCAGCGGGCGCCCAGGTAAAGCCACAGGGGAGTGACAAGCGGGCAACAGAGCATGGTGATCACCGAGCAACGCAGGGAGACCAGGACGTCCCCCTTGAACATCTCCACGATCAGGAAGGTGAAGATGCCACAGGGCATCGCGGCCTGCACGAGCATCACCTTGCGCAAGGCGGGATCCGTCACCAGGCAGCCCGCCGCCGCCAGCACCAGGACCGGCATGACCAGCCAGCGGACCGCCATCACGCCGAAGGAGACCGGCGTATCGGAGACCAGCCGGAAATCCTTGATGATCTCATGCAGGTAGATGCCGGTGAGCAAAGTCCCGATCGGGATCGCGCACTCGCCGACCGCATGGCAGAGGTCGCTGGCGAAGACGATCGGCAGGCTTTTCCCGAAGCCGGCGAAGTTGATGGCCAAGGCCAAGAAGAGCGCGACGGTCATCGGCTGGACGAGCTTCTTCAACCCGCGGCGCAAGGATTCGCCGGAAAGCATCGCCACCCCGACCGTCCAGACCGCCGCCTCGACGCCCACGTTGTGCACGAGCAGCACGCCGACGACGTCCTTGTCGAAGAGGGCCGCCGTGACCGGGATGCCAAGGTAGCCGAAGTTATTGACGCCGGCGGAAAAAGCGAAGGTCCGGCGCGCCGTGCCGGCAGGCACCTTGAAGAATGCTCCGATGGCCGTGGCGACGGCATAGCCGGTGACGATCATCAGGAAGCCGGCGCCAAGATAGAGCAACGCCTGCGAACCCGAGCCGATCAGCGGGTTGCCGCTCACGCGGGAGAAGATCATCGCCGGGAAGAAGACCCAGATGATCATCCGCATCAGCGGCTGACGGGCGTGCGGGCCCACCCAACCCTGCCGGGCCATGAACCAGCCGAGCAGGATCAGCAGCCCGAGACGGGTGATGGCCAGCGCGACGTCGGCGGAGAAGACATTCATGGACGAAGCCGACTATCCCGAGCGCGACGCACGGGGAAAGCGAAAATTCGGGGCAAAGCGGTTAGCGGCTGGCGGTTAACGGATAGGAAAAGACCTGACACCAAACAAAACCAAGACCCGCCTCCACCTACCACTCTTTGGCATTTCAGGCTGCTATATCGTCTTACCGCCAACCGCTAACCGCCAACCGCTTCCACCCATGAGGCCGCCTACCTTGACATTCCCGGCCGAATGAGGATAATAGATGCCGTTCCTTCTCAGTCGGATCCCGCAAATGACCGACGTCTCATTTCGGGGGTGTTCCGGATTCGATTCCCGCCAAGATATCGCGACGGCATGCAGAGGGTAGTTCGTAACCTCTTAAATCCAACGGGCAGCACTATAACTGCTAAAAACACCATCACGTTCGAGAACGACAACGTTCTCGCGCTCGCTGCCTAAGTACAGCGACGAGCCCCAGGGCGCGCCTGCAGTCCTGGATCAGCTCGGTTAACGTGGGCGATCCCCTCCTTTAGCTGTTATCTCCGGGGTAAGTGAGAATACAGATAGGTCGCACGGGTGCTCATCCCCAAACGCGATCGAGATCAATGATGAAGCTACGCATGTAGAAGTTACGACGTAAGGGTAGGAAGACGTGGGTTCGACTCCCACCACCTCCACCATTTGAGAAGGACTAGCCCACGACCACCCGGTCGTGGGCTGCTTGCGTTGGCCTACTCGGCGTCGAGCTCAGCCAGGCGCGCCTTGACCATCGCCTTGAGCAGCGGGCGGTCCGGCTTCCAATCCACGGGGACCTGGAAAAGGTTCTGCCGCACCACATACTTCGACAGGCGCGGCTTGAAGGCCGCGATGACGTGCGGGCTCCACGGCGCGAACGTCAGGTGCTTCGCGAACGCCGCGACGCCGGCGACGTACTTCCCGTCGCGATGCAGCATGGGTACGTTCCAGGAGATCTTCGCCTGGAGTTCCGGAAAGTCCTGGAGGAGTCCTTCGAGTACCGTGCGCAATGTCGCCGCCTTCACCGGATCCAGGGACGCCAGATAATCATCGACGGACTGGAAGCGCGGCGTGGCCACAGGCGGAGAAGATCAGCGCTTCCGGTAGACCTCGAGGCGGCAGTCGTAGCCGCCGAGGTCGACGGTGCGGCTGGATTCCAGACGCAGGGTCGGGTCGACGGACGAAAGGCGCAGCGGGTTGATGAAGACCAGGCGGCCGTTCGGACGCAGGACTTCGGAAGCGATCTTGAAGAGGTCGGTGAACAGGCCGTGCATGTTGGGCACGCGCACGCGGCGTCCCAGCGGTGGATTCGAAATCACGAGCGAGACCTTGCCGCGGTCGAGCTCCGGGATGCGGATAATGTCGCGGAAGTCGGCCGTGTGGAACGCGGCTTGGGTGCCGGGCAGTTTGGCGGCCTTGAAGTTGGCCTCGGCGATGGCGATGGCGGCCGGGTCGATGTCCGTGCCGACGACCTGCCCCACCCCGCCGGCCAAGGCGGATTCGATGAGTTCCAGCCCAGAACCGCAGAACGGATCCCAGACGATCTCCTTGTCCTGGCGACCGGCGACGCGCACCAGGCAGGCTGCGAGCGGCGGGTGCGAGGCGGCGTTCACGGCGTCGGTGCGGTAATAAAGACGCGGGTTCGGCGCGATGCGCGGGCGTAGTTCGACCAAGGCGCGGAGTTCGTCGAAGTGGACGTCGACGGACCACGGAGATTCGCGGGCGTCATTGAGGACGCGCGGATTCAGCTCAAAGGCCTTCTTGGCGACCTTGGCGACGGCGTCGTCATGATTCCCTTCGGACACCATGCTCAGACGATAGCGGGCGGCGCCCTGCGTGAGCGCCAGCATCAGCTTCTCGGTGAGCGGCGAAGCGATGGCTTTGGCGAGCACCTCGAGCGCTTCGGCCGAACCGGGCTCGCGGATGAAGGCCAGGGAGAACGCAGCGGTATCGAAGCAGCGCAGTTCGTAGAGTTCGGCGAGCGTGAAGGCTTCCTTCGGCTCGACGACCACGAAACAACCGCGGACTTCCACCACGCGGAACTTGCCGCCGCGGCCTTCGTGTTCGCGCACTTCATCGGCGACGATGGACTCGAGGCCCTTGCGGCAGCGCAGGTGCAGGCGCAGTCCGGGGTGCTTCGGTACGACGGCATCGAGGCGCAC
>RFRI01000015.1 GCA_009924535.1 Verrucomicrobiota bacterium | reverse complement strand
ACTGGTCCTTGATCCACAGACGCACGTCGGTGGCGACCTGGTCGTTGCGCGAACGGGCCGTATGCAGCTTGGCGGCGGCCGGGACGCGTTTCGTGAGCGCGCTCTCGATGTTCATGTGCACGTCCTCGAGGTCGCGGCTCCAGGCGAACTTGCCGGCGGCGATCTCCTTGGCGATGGCGTCGAGGCCGCGCAGGATGGCGTCACGCTCCTTCTTCGTCAGGATGCCCGCCTGGGCGAGCATCGTGGCATGGGCCTTCGAGCCGCGGATATCCTGGGCCCAGAGACGATGGTCGAACGAGACCGACTCCCCGAAACGCAGCATCAATTCGGCAGGACCGGCGCTGAACCGGCCGCCCCAGGTGGCCTGGGCTTTCTTCCGTGCGGACATGACCAAGCAATGCCCCCGGAAAGGCGGGCAGGCAAGCAAGGATGCTCAGCGGCTGGCCTGAGCGGGAGCCGCAGGCGCCGACGCGGGCTTCTGCGGCGTGGCCATGTTGCGAGCGCCGTCGACGCGGATCACGATCTCGCCGGGCTCGGCGACGCCCATGCGTTCGCGGGCCTGGTCACGGACGAATTCAGGGTCGCGACCGAAACGGTCGACGTAGCGGTCGGTCTGGGCGCGCGTGCGCTCGAGGGCGGCATAGGCCTGCTCCTTCTTCTGCTCGTTGGCGCGAAGGCCGGCGAGGCGGGCGGTCTCGTCGCCATAGGTCGACCACGTGAACGCGAGCACCGTGCAGAAAAGGATGAACGCGGCCCAGAGAAACAGCTTCTCCGTCTGAGGATTTCGGGACGTGGGCTCGCTTTCCATGACGACCGCGCGAGTGAAAGCGGAAATCGAATACGGAGCGAGGGGAAAATCGCCGGCTTACTTCGTCGCCAGCTTGGCCGCCTCGGCGAGGGACCCGCTGAACTCCATGAAAGCCCAGACGATGACCCCGGTGACCGAGACGTAGAGCCAGACCGGGAAGACCCAGCGCGTGAGGCGCTTGTGCTCCTCGAGACGATCGTTTTTGGCCAGCCAGACCGCACGGATGATGAAGGGGGTGACCAGGATCGCCAAGAGGATGTGCGGGAAGAGGATGACGTAGTACAGGAGCTTGTCCCAAGTCAGGCCGACCTCAGGGCGATAGAGGATATTGGTCTTATGCAGGGCGACCCAGAGGTGGACCTTCGAAGCCAGGTAGAGCGCCAAGAAGAGAGCCGAGGTCAGGACGGCGGCGCCCATCGCCTTGCCGTGGCCGGCGCGGTCGCCGGCCTTGATCTTGGCGAAGCCGATCAGGAGGAAGACCGTGGCGAGGGCGTTCATGCCGGCGACGGAGCGGGAGAGGAGTTCGGTGGTGGAAGCCATGGGGCCGAAGAGAACGCATTTTAAGGGAAAAGCCAACCCCCGGCCGCCCTTAACCTTCACTTAAGGCGATTTCTGGTATCCTCTACCCCACTCCGATGAAAGCGATCCTCACCCTCCTCCTCGCCGCCGCTGCGCTGGCCGCCGCCGATGCCCCTAAGGGCCCGCCCCTCAAGGAGGCCGACGCCAAGCCGCCCGGCCAGAACAAGGTCACCTTCACCGTCAAGGGCGACAAGCGCGTCATCGAGTCCAACGGCATCCCTGAGCACAAGGTCGCGACCTTCCCTAATCGCGGCAACCCCAACGCCATCTCGGAGCAGAAGTATCGCCTCGAAGTCCCGGCCAACCCCCAGCCGCTCGCCGGCGGCGCGACCGGGCGGATGATGTCGGCCTGGGGCGTGGCCCTGAACGGCGTCGTCTTCGATCCGGGCACCGCCGAAGTCTATAACGACGGCGACCGAAGCAACCCTTGGCACTACGAGGCCTTGATGAGCAACACCGAGATGGGCACGACCCCGAAGATCAAGGTCGGCCTGGGCCTCGACCAGAACCATGGGCACGTCCAGCCCAACGGCGCCTACCACTATCACGGCATCCCCACCCTCCTCTTCGATCGACTCTCCGGCGGCGAGAAGAAGATGACCCAGGTCGGCTGGGCCGCGGACGGCTTCCCGGTCTACGCGATCTACGCGTTCGCGCAGTCGGAAGACCCCAAGAGCGAGCTCAAGAAGATGAAGAGCAGCTACCGCCTCAAGACCGCCGACCGCGGCGGCGACGGCAAAGAGACCCCGACCGGCAAGCCTGACGGCGCGTTCGGCCTCGACTTCGAATACGTCGCCGGCTCGGGAGACCTCGACGAGTTCGGCGGACGTACCGGCGTGACGCCGGAATTCCCGAAGGGCACCTACTATTACGTGATGACCGAGGAGTATCCGTTCATCCCTCGTAAGTTCAAAGGCACGCCTGACCCTTCCTTCAGCAAGCAGAAGATGGATCCCCACTCCAACCTCGGCGGCCAGGGCGGCCCCGGCGCCAAGGGCGGCAAGAAAGGCAAGAAGGGCCCGCCTCCCGATGGCTTCGGTGGCCCTCCTCCCGAAGGCGCTCCTAAATAATCCGCCGACCAAGGGTGGGCCGGCCAAGGATGGCCAGCCCTACCCAAGGCAGCAAGAAGCTCAGGCACCCTGCTTGGGGTCGAACTTCTTCTTCGGCTCTTCGGCCGGAGCGGGGGACGCGTTACCAGGGAAACCGGGCAGCGTGAAGTTCTTGCCCTCGACGAGCTTCAAGCGGCGACGGACGTCGGCCGGCAGCTTCTCGACCGCAGACTTGTCCGTGACGTCGCCGTCGAAGAGCGTCTTACCGTCGCGATCCTTCACGACCGCGTGTTTCTTGCCGTCCTTCTCCTCGAGCGAGACGCTGCCCTCGCCATCCGAAGCCATCGACGTGGAGGAAGATTTCGCGCCGTTGCCGAAACTGAACGAGAAGGAATGGGAAGAAGACGAGCTCGTGCCGGACTGCGCACGCAATTCGTCGACGGAAGGCACGAGCGAGCGAGCCGCGGGCGGAGGAATCATGCCGGAATGCATGTCCTGCAGCTGCTTCAGGATCTCCGGTGGGATCACGCCGCCGGGAATGATCGTGAGGCCGTTGGGGGTCTCGATGACGCCCGTGCGATCAGCCTGGGCGCCGGTGCGGCCAGGGGCTGCCGACTTTTCCGTCGCTCGCGCCGACACCTTCTCCGCCGGCCGGGAGCCGAGCGGGAATTCGACGATCATCGGTTCGACGCCACGGACGAGCGTGAGCTTCACCTTATCTCCTGGCTTACGGGTGCGGACGAGCGCGCGGAACTGCTCGGAATTGAAAAGCATCTGGTCGTCGAGGCGCGTCAGCACGTCGCCTTCCTCGACCTTGCCCATGGAAGGGCCCTTGGGGTCGATGAAACCGACCTGGATACCAACGCCAGCGGGCACCGTGGCGTTGGCCGCCTCGACGCGCGGGCCTACGTTGAGGCCGGCGTAAGCGACTTCATCGGAGGCGGCGACCTTGGCGGCGGGCTCTTTCTTGTCCTCGGCCCGGAGCGGGCCGACGAGCCCCGCGAGCAGGAGCATGTGGAGGGGGATCTGGCGGAGGGAGTTCATGGCGGGTCCTTCGTAAATTAAGCGGCGGTGGGCGGCGGATTTGTTCAATTGGTCTCGAGCGGCAGCAACGTGAGCTGGTCGTTCGGACGATAGTTGATCAGGCGGGTGTTGCTGCGAGCATCTTCCCAGCGGGTCGTATCCTGCCAGCGGACCCGGACTGGACGGGCGAAGGAACCGTCTTCCATCTGCACCGGGCGGAAGAACTGCACGTCCGGGCGCGACTGCTCGACGCGCACGAGCTGATAGGCCGGGGCCTCGGGTTCGACGGCGCCCCCGAGGAAGACGAAAGCGGCGCCGAAGGCGGCCGCGAGCGCAGAGAGGCCGGCGGACCAGGCGATGATCACGCCGCGGCGATTCGCCGAAGCGTCGAGCTCGCGGGCGAGGCGGGCTGTCACGGCGGTGCCGGGCGGGCGCGGGCGAAGCGAGGCGAGCGCTTCGGCGATATCGTGGTCAGGGTCAGTCATGGGTGCGGGCGGTGATGTGTTTGCGCAGGGCCTCCATGGCATAGCGCCACCGCGAGGCTGCGGTGTTCGGGGAAATGGAAAGTTGATCTCCGATCTCGTCGAAGGTGAGGTCGCCCCAGACCTTCAGGACGACGACCTCGCGCTGCTCGGCGGGCAGGAGCTTCAGCGAGTCGGCGAGAGCCGCGAGCCGCGGGTCGGCTTCGGGCTCGAACCACGTCACGGTGTCCATGTCGTCGCCGACGACCTTCTCGCGGGCCGCGCGACGGTCGCCGCGGCGCAGGAGATCGAGGGCCGAGCGGCGAATCGAGGTCACCACGAGGGCGTTGGGATTACCGGGCAGGTGACGTTGATGTTTCCAAAAGCGAACAAATGCCTCCTGCAGGACGTCGTCGGCATCGGCCTCGCTCCGGGTCCACTGGCGCGCGATCAGCCGGAGCCTGGCGCCGTGTTCGGCGAACCAGGCCCGCCAATCCTGATCGGCGTGGGCATCGGGCATCTTGTATTAAAGGGCGGCGCGGGCGGGCGGTTTTGTCTACCCAAGACAAGTTTGGCGGGCGGGGCAAAAGCGTCAAAGCAGTTGCGAAAGGCCCCCGCCCCTTCTAACTGCGAACCAGATGTCCAACCCCCTTGCCCAGCGTCCCGAGGACGGATTCTTCCGTTCCCTGATCCGCTGGTTCGATGCGGACCACATCCCGGAAGGTGTCGAAGCTCTCCAGAATACCCCCAAGAAGGTGGATTGGACCCGTTCCATCCCCTTTATCATCCTCCATCTGGCCTGTTTCGCCGTAATCTGGGTCGGCGTCAGTCCCATCGCCGTCTGGACCGCGGTCGGACTTTATTTCTTCCGGATGTTCGCGATCACCGGCTTCCTCCACCGGTATTTCTCGCACAAGACCTACTCCACCTCCCGGACCTTCCAGTTCGTGATGGCCGTCTGGTCCGCCACGGCCGTGCAGCGCGGCGCGCTCTGGTGGGCCTGCACGCATCGCCACCACCACAAGCATTCCGACGAGGAAGAGGACAAGCACTCCCCGGTCGTCGACGGCTTCTGGTGGTCGCACATCGGCTGGATCACCGCGAAGCGGAATTTTCCGACCGACTACTCCAAGGTCTCCGACCTCGCGAAGTACCCCGAGCTCGTCTTCCTGAACCGCTTCGACATCCTGATTCCGCTGCTCGCCGGCGGCCTGACCTACGGCGCCGGCGCCTGGCTCGGCGCCCATGGCTACGATACCAACGGCCCGCAGCTGCTCGTCTGGGGCATCATCTCGACCGTCGTGCTTTTCCATGGCACCGGCTGCATCAACTCCCTCGCCCACGTCTTCGGCACCAAGCGCTTCCAGACCACCGGCGACGAGTCCCGCAACTCGCTGATCCTCACCCTCATCACCCTCGGCGAAGGCTGGCACAACAACCATCACCGCTATCAGGCCACGACCAAGCAGGGCTTCTACTGGTGGGAGTTCGACCCGACCTATTACGGCCTCAAGGTCATGTCGTGGATGGGATTGATCTGGGGCCTCAAGGGCGTGCCGGCTTCGGTCTACGAGGAGGCGGAACGCACCAAGGCGGAGGCCTCGGCACCGCGTGCGTGAACGGATCGCCATCGTCGGGTCCGGCGTGAGCGGCCTCGGCTGCCTGCGCTTCCTGCGCGCCCATTACGACGTCACCGTCTTCGACCACGACACCCGCCCCGGCGGCCACGCGCACACCATCGATGTCACCGAGCCCGGCACCGGGCGGGCGCTGCCGATGGACACGGGCTTCATGGTCTTCAACGAGGTGACCTACCCGCACCTCTGCCGGCTGTTCAAGGAACTCGGCGTGAAGCCCAAGCAGACCTCGATGTCCTTCGCGGTCCGCCACGACCCGACCGGGCTCGAATGGTGCGGCAGCTCGCTCAACCACCTCTTCGCCCAGCGCCGCAACCTCTTCAGCCTGCGCTTCTGGAAGCTGCTGCTCCAAATCGACAAATTCAATAAGCTCGCCAAGACCGAGTGGCAGTCGACCGAGGCCGAGACCACCTCGCTGCGCGACTGGTGCGCGCAGAAGGGGCTCGGCCAGGACTTCCTCGACCTCTACCTCATCCCCATGTCGGCCGCGGTGTGGTCGACGCCGGCGGAAAAGATGCTCGGCTTCCCGGCCGCGGCGTTGATGCGCTTCTTCCATAACCACGGCTTCCTCGGCCTCGACACGCAGCATCAGTGGCTGACGCTCGAAGGCGGCTCGCGTACCTACGTCGACGCGCTGCTGAAAGCCCACCCGGCCGATTTCCGCTTCTGCAAGGCCTCACGGACAAGGGGGACTTCGTCGTCACGATCAACCACCCCGACCAAGTCGACCCGAAGAAGATCATCCGCATCATCCCGACCGAACACCCGCTCTTCTCGCTCGAAGCCGTGGCGGCCCAAAGCGAGATCCCCGCGCTCAACGCCCGGGACGGTTCGCGGACGCACTTCGTCGGTGCGTGGCAGCGTCACGGCTTCCACGAAGACGGCTTCTGGTCGGCCCATCGCCTCTGCTCGCAGCTCCTCGGCCGCGACGCTTGGGCGGCCTGATCAGAAGGCGATCTTCTGCGCCTGGCGCTCGAACCCTTCGGCCTGGAAGAGCGGCTCCGGCTGCATCTTCAGGATGTCGGCGACATAGCGGTCCGGCACGCGCTCGAGACGGGTGTTATAGAACGTCGCGATGTTGTTGTAGTAGGCGCGGGCCAGCGCGATGCGGTCCTCGGTCTCGACCAGGTTCTTGCGCAGCTCGTCGAACGACTCCTGCGCGCGGATGTCCGGATAGCGCTCCGCCACGGCGATGAGCATCGGGGCCAACGCGGAAGCACGGGCGCCCGACGCCTGGGAGCGGAGCGCGGCGACGAGCGTCTGGACGGAGGCCTCATGGGCGCGGAAACCTTGGACGCAGGCGACCAGCGGAGGGATCAGGTCGGCGCGGCGCTTCAGCTGGATATCGATGAGCGACTGCGCCTGGCGTACGCGGTTACGCAGCCCCACGATGCTGTTGAAGACCATCCAGACCCAGCCGAAGCCGAGGGCGATGAGGTAGAGGATGACGCCGAGGAGCAGGCCGAACGGAGCGACCTCAGGCCGGGCGCCGGCCGTGAGCATGGCGCCGAAGCCACCGGCCAGCAGCGCGCCGAAGACGTTCCAGAGCACGAAGGCCGAGGCCTTGCCTTCGCTGACCTCATGGGCCTTGCGCGTCGTGATGATGAACATGTCCGCCTTGTCCTCGTGCTTGATCTGGGCGGCGACGATGTCGGGGCGTTCGCTGGCGCGGCCGCGGACGAAGAGCGGCGTGCCGATGACCAGGCCGTATTCGGTGAAGCTACGTTCGCCGGTCGAGCCTTCGACCGCATCGGAAGGGCCCTTGTCGTAATAAAGCGGATCGCTCTCATCGACGTCGCGATCGAACATCGTGAGGGTGTCCATGTCGGCGCCCTCGGGGTTGACCCAGACGTAGCCGGTATCGTCCTGGATGTAGAAGCCGCCCGACTCGCCGCCGGAGGCGACGGTGTCGCTGCCCGTGTCGATCACCGTGCGCGTGCGGGTGCGGCCCTTGTCGTCCGTATAGGTCTCCTGCCGGGCGCGCCGCCAGTGCTCATCCACCGACCAGCGGTAAACGACGCACGGCTTCTCGGCCAAGTAACTGATGAACGGATCGCGGCGGACGCAGACGCCCTCCACCTCGACCTCCCCGACGAAGACCCCCAAGGCTTTCGAGATCGGGGTATCGTCGAGCAGGCGACGCTTGCGGCCGGCGTTCAACGCAAGGAGCAGGCACCCGCCGGAGGCGAGGAGAGCGATCAGACCGGCTCCGGAGGCATCTTGGGACACGGACATCGTTATGCCCGGGGCGGACGGTTTAGCAAGGTTTGGGCGAGGGGACGCTTGCGCCCGACCCCGAACCTTTCACCCTCCGGACAGATGCCCCGACTGTACGACGCGGAAGTGATGCACGCCCGGCTCCGGCCGAAGCGTCATGACTTCACGCACGCGGCCTTCGCCCTGGCCATCGACGCCGCGGCCGTGGAGTCGACGCGCGGCGGACACTTCATGCTCGGACGACGCTTCTCGCCGTACCGTTTCCGCGACCAGGATTTCCTGCCGTCCGCAGAGATCTTCCAACCGGAAGGCGTCCCGCAGGAATTCGGCAAGGCGGCGGATACGCTGGCCGGGCGCTTCCGGGCCTTCGTCGCCGCGCAGGGCGAGCCGTTGCCGGAGCGCGCCCACCTCACCTTGGTCGCCATGCCGCGTGCCTTCGGCAAATCCTACAACCCCGCGGTGTTCATGATGGCGACCGTGGACGGGGCGCTCGTCTGCGGCATCGCCGAGGTCCACAACACCTTCGGCGAACGCAAGGCGTGGTTCCTCGGCCAGGCCTGCCTGAAGCGGGATTACGACGGCGACGCTTACCTGCAGCTGCGGACCCCGAAGCGGTTCTACGTCTCGCCTTTCTCGAAGCTGGATACCGAATTCGAATTCACCCTCCGCCTGCCGGACGGCCGGCTGGCCATCACCGTCGACCACTATGAAGACGGCCATAAGTCCCTGGTCAGCGCCTGGACGGGCAAACAAGTCCCGCTGACGGACTTACGCCTGCTCTGGCTGACCCTGAAGTCGCCCCTGCTGATCCTTAAGGTCATCACGCTGATCCACCTGCACGCCGCCTGGCTTTGGCTGGTGAAGAAACTTCCCTTCCGCCGTAAGGGCGACGACATTCCCCAGCAGCGCAACCTGCGGCATCCCACTTCCGAACTTACCGGCCCCCATGACTAACCCTTCCCTCGCCCGCCGGCTCGTCCTTGCGGAGCTCGCCAAGCTCACCAAGGGCCGCCTCTCGCTCCGCCTGCCCGAAGGCACGGAGCTCACGCTCGGCGACCCGCAAGCCAAGAACGGCGCGCGGATCGAGATCTCGGACGAGAACGCCTTCCGCCGTATCATGCTCGCGGCCGACATCGGCCTCACCGAAGGCTACATGGAAGGCGAATGGGATTCTCCGGACCTCAACGCCCTCATCGGCTTCTTCATCCAGAACATCGACCAGACCCCGGGCATGTCCGGCTCCGCCCGCAAGGCGCTTGGCGTCGGGCTCTTCCGCATCGCCGATCGCATCGGCCACCTGCTCCGTCCGAACGACAAGAAGACCGTCCGTCGTAACATCTCGGAGCACTACGACGTCTCCAACGACTTCTTCCGCCTCTTCCTGGACCCGTCGATGATGTATTCCTCGGCCCGCTGGGAAGGCACCGACTCGCTCGAGCAGGCGCAGGCCAACAAGAACGAGTCGCTCTGCCGCTTCCTGCAGCTCAAACCGACGGATCACGTCATCGAGATCGGTACCGGCTGGGGCGGTTGGGCTTTGCATGCCGTCAAGAAATACGGTTGCCGCGTCACCTCGCTCACCATCTCGCAGGCCCAGCATGACCTCGCCGTCGAGCGCATCCAAGCCGCGGGCCTTTCGGACCGCATCACCGTCAAGCTCGAGGATTTCCGCGACCATCAGGGCCTCTACGACAAGTGCGTGTCCATCGAGATGATGGAAGCCCTCGGCCATAAGTATCTGCCCGCCTTCTGCGCCTCGATCGGCCGCCTGCTCAAGCCCGATGGCATCGCCGCGTTCCAGTACATCACCTGCCCCGATAGCCGCTACGCGCAGTTCCGCGACGGCGTGGACTTCATCCAGAAGCATATCTTCCCCGGCTCGCTGCTGCTTTCGATCAACCGTGTCGGCGACCTGATGACGCAGGAGAGCGGCTTCCAGCTCGATCGCCTCGAGGAGTTCGGCCGCGACTACGCGCGCACCCTCGACGCCTGGTGCCAGGCCTTCGAGGCCAACCTCGACAAGGTCCGCGGGATGGGCTTCGACGAACGCTTCATCCGTAAGTGGCGCCTCTACTTCCGCTACTGCCAGGCCGCCTTCGAGCACCGCAACATCGGCGTCGTCCAGGCCGTCTACGTCCGCCCGAACCGGAAGGGTTAGTAATAGGTAGGGCCGCGATGACATCGCGTCCGTTCGCAGAGGCATGCACGAAGCGTCGGGCAAGTTGATTGACCTTATTACGTACGTCCGCCCACGGACGCCACGCAGTGGCGTCCCTACCCGGTGCAATGGGTAGGGCTGACCGCCCTCGGTCAGCCGCACGGTTGAGCGAGGGCGCTCAACCCTACCTAGAAACCGCCGATCAATAAGCCTTCGCCATCACGACGCGGCGGGCGCTGGGCTCGCCGGTGACGACGCACTTGCCGGGCTCGTCCTTGGCGTCGAGCGGGATGCAACGGATGGTGACCTTAAGCTCATCCTTGAGGCGCTTCTCGACGGCCTTGGAGCCGTTCCAGTGGCACAGGGCGAAACCGCCGTGGATTTCCGGACGCTCCGGGGTCTGCGCGGTGAAGTAGGCCTTCAGTTCTTCGAAGGTGTCGATCTCGCGCGTGTTGGCGGCGCGGTGGGCCTTGGCGCGGGCGAGCAGGTTGTCCTGGATGGACTGCAGGCGCTCCACGACGGACGCCACGAACTCGGCGCGCGGGATGCCGGCCTTCTCGCCGGTATCGCGACGGGCGACGAAGACGGCGTTGGCCGCGAAATCGCGCGGGCCGACCTCGACGCGCAGCGGCACGCCCTTCTTGATCCAGCCCCAGGCCTTGTCGCCGCCGCGGATGTCGCGGTTGTCGACGGTCACGACGACCTTGCGGTCATGGAAGCGCTGGGCGGAGAGTTCCTTCTGGAGCGACTGGCAATAGGCGAGGATGTCGGCCTTGGTGGCGTCGTCCTTGTAGATCGGGCAGATCACCACGTGCTGCGGGGCGAGGCGGGGCGGAGCCACGAAGCCGTCGTCGTCGGAGTGCGTCATGATCATGCCGCCGATGAGGCGGGTGGACACACCCCACGAGGTCGTGTGCGCGAACTGCTGGGTGCCCTTCTCATCCTGGAACTGGATATTGCAGGACTTGGAGAAATTCTGGCCGAGGTAGTGGGACGTGCCGGCCTGGAGGGCCTTGCGATCCTGCATCATCGATTCGATGCACAGCGTGTCGACGGCGCCCGGGAAACGTTCGCCTTCGGTCTTGCGACCCTTGATGACCGGCATCGCCATGTGGTTCTCGGCGAAGTCGGCATAGACCTCGAGCATCTTGTGGGTCTCTTCGACGGCTTCGGCCTCGGTCGCGTGGACCGTGTGGCCTTCCTGCCAGAGGAACTCGGCGGTGCGGAGGAAGAGACGCGTGCGCATCTCCCAGCGGACGACGTTGGCCCACTGGTTGATGAGGATCGGGAGGTCGCGGTAGGACTGGACCCACTTCGAGTAGGTCTCGCCGATGATGGTCTCGGAAGTCGGACGGACGATGAGCGGCTCTTCGAGCTCGCCGGCGGGGACGAGCTTGCCGTCGGGTCCGGCTTCGAGGCGCGAATGGGTGACGACGGCGCACTCCTTGGCGAAGCCATCGACGTGCGCGGCCTCCTTCTGGATGTAGCTGACCGGGATGAAGAGCGGGAAGTAGGCGTTCACGTGGCCCGTCTCCTTGAACTTCTCGTCGAGGTCGCGGTGGATGTTCTCCCAGAGGGCGTAGCCCCACGGCTTGATCACCATGCAACCGCGGACCGGGCTGTTCTCGGCCAGGTCGGCGTGCTTGATCACCTGAAGGTACCACTCCGGATAGTCATCCTGGCGGGTCGGGGTGATGGCGGTCTTCGGTTTGGCGGCGGGCTGCTGGGACATAAGGTCAGTAAAGAGGAAAGGCGGGTCGAAGGGCAAGAGGACAAGAGAGTCCGAGGTCACGAGGACTGGAGATCCGAAGGGCACGAGGGAATCATGCAGGTAAAATCACCTCCGGTCCTCGGGTCCTCTTGCCCTCCGGTCCTCGAACTATGCTTTCTTCGCTTTCCAGAACCGTGGGCGGTCGCTCATGTCGGGCAGACCCGCGGACTCCGCATAACCCAGTTTGGCGCAGAGCTCAGCCAAGGCGGCATGCTGGTCGATCCCGGTCTCGCAGATTACCCAGCCGCCGGTACGCAGGAACTTCGGGGCGTCGGTGAGGATGCGACGCAGGTCGGCGAGGCCTTCTTCCGGCGCGATGAGCGCGGACTTCGGGTCGAACTCGCGGACTTCCGGATCGGCCTCGGCCACTTCGGCCTCGGTGAGATACGGCGGATTCGAGATGATCAGGTCGTAAGCGTCGGTGACGGCGGCGAACCAGTCGGACTCAGCGAAATTGACGCGCTCCGTCAGGTTGCACTGCGTGGCGTTCTCACGAGCGAGCGCAAGGGCGTCAGGCGAACGATCGACCGCGTCGACCTTCCAGAGCGGGCGTTCGGAGGCGAGGGCCAGCGCGATGGCGCCGGAGCCCGTACCGAGGTCGAGCACACGCACGGCCTGGTCTTCAGGAAAGAGGGCGAGCGCGAGGTCGATGAGCTCTTCGGTTTCCGGACGTGGAATCAGCGCGCGCTTATCGGACTTCAGGACGAGATCGCGGAACTCCACCTTGCCGACGATGTGCTGAAGCGGCTCGCGGTTGCCGCGGCGGACGGTGAGATCGCGCAGGCGCTTCACTTCATCGTCATTGAGCAGGCGTTCGAACTGCAGGTACAGGTCGAGGCGTTTCAGGCCCAGGCCGGCGGCGAAAAGGTGCTCCGCTTCGACGCGCGGTTTTTCAAGGCCTTTACGGGCGAGGAATTCCGCGGCCTTCTTCAACGTCTCGAGCAAGTTCTGCATCAGCGGGCGGCGGCGCGGGTCAGGCGGTCGTTATAGGCCGCGCCGATACCGGCAGGCGGGGCGAGTTCGGCGTGGATCGTCTCGTAGCCACGTCCATCGAGCTGGCGAAGCAGGTCGAAGAGATTGCGGGCGGC
>RFRI01000140.1 GCA_009924535.1 Verrucomicrobiota bacterium | reverse complement strand
AACACGTGGTGCTGGCCATGGTTGAAACCGCCGCCCATCAGGAGGGTCGGCATGTTGGTCGTCGTATGGGCGTTGGCGTTGCCGAAATTGCTGCCGTAGAGGATCATCGTCCGGTCAAGGAGCGGCGCGCCGTCTTCCTTCGAGGCCTTAAGGTCCTCCATGAGCTTCGCGAGCAGGCGCATGTGCATGCTGTCGATGTCCTTGAGCTGGGAAAGCTTCTTGGCCGACTTGCCGTGGTGCGAAAGGCTATGGTAGCCATCGGTCGTGGTGTGGACGTGGTCGATGTCGAGGGCCGGCGTGTTCACGCTGTCCAACATGAGGGTCACGGCGCGCGAGGAATCGGTCTCGAAGCATAGGCGGGCCATGTCGTACATCAGGCGGACCTTGTCCATGTACTCCTTGGGGCTGCTCGGGTCGAGGGGCGCGGACGTCCGGGCCACGGGACGGGGCTTCTTCTCCCACTCCTTGGACATCTGCATGCGCTGTTCGAGTTCGCGGACGCTGGTGAAATACTGGTCGAGACGGTCACGGTCCTGCGCGCCCATGGAACGGCGGAGTTCGCCGGCCTGGCCGCCCACGGCGTCCAGGATGCTCTGGCCGAGCTGGAGGCGGCGCTCCTGAGCCTGCACTTCGGCGGCGGAGCCGCCCATGAACATCTTGCGGAAGACCTCCGAGGCTTTCTCCTCGGTCGGGATCATCACGCCGCCGGCCGTCCACGAAAGGCTGCGGGAACCGCGGGCGCAGTTGACGCCGAGGGTCATCGCCGGAAAACGCGTCAGGTGACCGATACGTTCGGCCATGAACTGGTCGAGGGAGATCGTGTTGCGGAAGCCGCCGCTGCTCGGGTGCGGAGCCGCGGTCAGGAAGCAATTATCGGCCGGATGGCCGCCGTCGACGTCGGGATGCGAGACGCCGCTGAAGACGCTGAAGTCTTTGCGGTGGGCCTGCAGGAGCTCGAGATAAGGCGAAGCCTTGTAGTCCTTGCCCTTACCGGTCGGGAAGAAGTTCTCGGGGACCAGTCCGAGGTTATTGCAGATGCCCAGCATGCGGCGGGGCTTGGCCGCGGAAGGGACGGCCGCCGCGAAGGCCGGCGTCATCGCGTCGAGCATCGGCAACGCGAGCAGCACGCCGGTGCCGGCCAGGAAACGGCGGCGAGAGACCGAACGCTTGAAGGCGACGTAAGGCGTATTGGCCGGGCTGAGGGACGAAGAAGACATGCGGGGTAGGATTATTTGTTAAGGAATAGGTCGCTGGACACAAGCCCATGGACGAGGTCGCGGACGCCGTAATGCCCGTCCTTGGCCTGATCGAGGACGGTCTCGACCTTCGGACGATCCGAGAACCCGACGGGAGCGCCGGTGGCGAAGACGGTCAGCTGTCCGACGATGTTGCGCGCGAGCTGACGCTCATCGGCGGCGACGATCTTCTTGAATTCACGGATGTCCTTGAACTTCTTGCCGTCGAGTTCGCCATAGGCCTCGACCGCGAGGGCGTTGTGGAAGGCGTACTTCTGGCCGTTCTTGCCGATGCCGACCTCGGGGGTCTTGCCGTCGAGCGCGCGATAACGATCGCGGAAGCCGCCCATGACGTCGAAGCTCTCGAGCGCGAAACCGGGCGGATCGATCTTGGTGTGGCAGGCGGAACAGGACTCGAGTTTGCGGTGCTTCTCGAGCTGCTGACGGATCGTGACGGCGCCGCGGGTGTCCGGCTCCACGGCCGGCACGCTGGCGGGCGGGGGCGGCGGCTTGCGACCGAGGACGCGCTCCATGATCCAGGCGCCGCGCGTGACCGGCGAAGTCGTCGTGCCGTTGGCGGTCACCTTGAGGACCGCGGCCTGCGTCATGAATCCGCCGCGGACGCTATCCTTGGGCAAGGCGACCTTCTGGAGCTTGGCGCCGGCCACCGGAGGCAACTGATAGAGCGTCGCGAGGCGTTCGTTCACGAACACGAAATCCGCTTCGACGACGTTGCGGACCGGCAGATTGGCGCGGATCAGCTCGGCGAAGGTCGCGTGGCTTTCGTCGCGGGCCGACTCGACGAGGTGGTCATCGAGATAGTAGTCCGGATAGAGAAGGTTATCCGGGTCGTTCGCGCCGGCCTTGCGCAGGTCGAGCCAGTAGTCGGTGAAGGTGTCGACGAACCGGGCCGAGCGAGGGTCGGCGAGAAGCCGTTCGGTCTGCTCGCGCAGGGTCTTCGGCTCATGCAGCGTGCCGGCGGCGGCCAGCGAGCGGAGCTGCGCGTCCGGCGGGGAGTTCCACAGGAAGTAGGCCAGACGGGCGGCCAAGGCATGGTCATCGAGACGGCCCGGCTTCTCCTGCAGATAGAGATAGGAAGGCGAGCAGAGCACGGCGGTATAGCCGGTGAGCATGGCTTCGGCGAAGGTGCTGCCCGACTTCATGGCCCCGAGGATCACAGGGAGGAAGCGGACCTCTTCCTGGGGCGAAACCGGCGAGCGGTAGGCCTGCTTCACGAAACGACGCAGCAGGCGTTCGGCATCCTTGGGAGCATCCTTCGTCTCGACGTCGTAGCGAAGGGGCGAGCCGACGGCGGGCTTCGTCGGCAGATCATCGAACAGCACGGCGTAAGGCGCGGCCGGCCACTTCGGCGCGAGCGGACCTTCGACCTCGATCCAACGCATCACCAGGCCGGGCTGGCCTTCGGGGGTCGCCAGCGGGTTCTGCGCGCGGCTCGCGCCGGGGCGGGAGCGGTAGAAACGGACCGTGTCGATCTGGATGGTCTCGCCGGCCTTGAGGACGACATCGAGCTCGTTGACGGTCGGGTCGGGATTGAAGTCGACGTTGCCGATGCGCCGCAGGATGCGCGGGTGCGTCAGCGCATAGACCGTCACGGGCTCCGGACGGCGGCCCTTGGAGATGTCATCCAGGTCCGGGATATACCAGCGCGCCGGGCCTTTGCCTGTCGGCTTGCCCGGCCCGACCCAGACGGAATGACCGCAGAGCTTGAGCTTATAGCGTCCTGAGGTCGGCGCGCGGAAAGAGGCGAAGTTAGGCTCGACGGGCTCATACGCGCCATGCACGACGCCCACGCCTTCCTCGTCGCGCAGCCTAGGGTCCGACTTGCCGACGGTGATCTTGGCGTCGCCGCGGCGGACGTCGGGCTGGCCGGCGAAACCGAGCGTCGGGAAAGTGGCGCGCTCGGGAGACGTATTGAACTCCGAGAACTTCATCTTACCGGTATAGCTGCCCTGCTGGCGCGCGTAGAAGCGCTTCGGCGAAGCGTCCGGCTTCTCGACGGAGGACACGAAGGCGGACCGTAGTCCTTCTTCGGCGGCCGTCAGATAGCGCTGCAACTGGACGTGCGAAACATCGAGCGCCTGGCCGGTCTTGTTGAAACGGAAAGCGTCGCTATCCTCAGGCAGGGTCTCCTTCAGGTCGAGCCACGGCGCCTGCAGGAGGTCGCGCACGGCGTTCTCATATTCGAACCGGTTCATGCGTCGCTCCACCGTGCGACCTTGGGTGAGGTAGCGCGCCGATTCTTGCCGGACAAGAAGCGCCGAGAGATCGCCGAGGTAGGCCGACTGCTGCGCGGCATCCGGACGTACCTTCTTCTTGGGCGGCATCTCGCCGCTGGCGGTCCGGTCGAAGACCTTCACCCAAGTCTCGAAGGACTTCGCGTCGGTGAGGTCAGACTTAAGAGCGGTCAAATCCAGGCCACCCTTCTTGGCGTCGGCATCATGGCACTCGACGCAGTTCTTCTCCAGGAACGGGGAGACGGCGCCAACGGAAGCCAGGGGCGCGAGGAAGAGGCTGAGGAGGGCGAGACGGCAAAGCATGAAAGTCAGGTATTATGACAGCCGAACCGAGCAAGGGTTGCCAAGGTAAACCACCCAGCAATGGGCACTTTTGCCGAGAATTAGGCCCTAAGCGTCGGGGATTGTGGCACCCCGTGTTTCCCCCTGCCCTGCGGCATGCTCTCCGTCATCCGTTCGGCCGCCTTGGTCGGAGTCGAAGCCGTCCCCGTGGAGATCGAGGTCAACACGGGCGAACTGGGGGAGAACGGACTCTGGCTGGTAGGTCTGCCCGACGCCGCGGTGAAGGAATCCGAAGAACGGGTGCAATCGGCGCTGCAGAACAGCGGACTCCGGCTACCGGAGACGCGCACGACCATCAACCTCGCCCCAGGCGACCTGAAGAAGGAGGGCGCGATCTACGACCTCCCCATCGCGCTCGGCATCGCCGCGTCGACGGGCCAGCTCGATCGCGCTTTCCTCAGACATTACCTGATCGCCGGCGAACTCGGGCTGAGCGGCGCGACGCGTCCCGTCCGCGGCGGGGTGGCGATGGCGATCCTGGCACGCAAGACCGGCCTACGCGGCGTCATCCTGCCACGGGCCTCGGCCGAGGAAGCCTCGCTCGTCGGCGGCATCGAAGCCATCCCGGCCGACACGCTGGACGGCGCGCTGCGCTTCCTCACCGGCGAAGCCAAGGTCGAACCGCTGTCGCCGAAGCCCATGCCGGACGCCACATCGACCGACGGACAGCCCGACTTCGCCGAGGTCAAAGGCCAGGCGGCCATCCGCCGGGCGGTGGAAGTCGCCGCAGCCGGCGGACACAACCTGCTGATGATCGGCCCGCCGGGCTCGGGCAAGTCGCTCATCGCGAAACGGATTCCGACGATCCTGCCGGCGCCCGACGCCGAGGAATTCCTCGAGATCCTCGGCGTGCACTCGGCCGCCGGCATGGGACTGGCCGACGCAAGGCGCGGCTGGCAAAGGCCCTTCCGCTCTCCCCACCATACGATCAGCGACATCGGCCTCATCGGTGGCGGCAGCATTCCCGG
>RFRI01000139.1 GCA_009924535.1 Verrucomicrobiota bacterium | reverse complement strand
CCAGGTCGGCCTGACCACGCTCTCGTGGCTCATCACCGCTTACGTCGGTCCGCAGACGGACCGCGCGACGCTGATTTCCTTCTGCCAGAAGGTGAAGCCCGCCGGTCCCGGTTGGACGGACATCCGCGCCGAGGCGGGCATCAGCGACGCGGAGATCGCGCAGGAGAACCGTGTCGGGTCCGCCTTCGTCGGTTGGATCGCCGGCTGCGCGCTCATCTGGGGCTCGCTCTTCGCCATCGGCAACTTCCTCTACGCGTCGGGCGACCCCAAGCGCCTCACCATGGCCTGGGTGCTCACGGGCGTCACGGTCGTCAGCGGCACTGTGCTGCTCAAGACCACCCAACAGCTCTGGGCGGATAGCGGCGCTTCGCAGGCCCGCGAAGACGCGAAGCGGGCGTGACGCGCCGTCTTGACGCCGGCACGTGCGGGAACTGCTGCGAAGCAACGGGTAGGGACAGCACCACGTGCTGTCCTAGGTGCAAAAGTGCAAATCGGCCTGCGGCCTGTGCAAAGGTGCAGAAGTGGATGCATGTATCAGGTGACAGGTGGCGGGATTTGATATCCCAACCGCTAACCGCTAACACCTCTCCTGGGTAGGGCTGGCCATCCTTGGCCGGCCGCGGCCGAGCAGGGATGCTCGGCCCTACCTAGATGCAAAGCAGATAGGACAGCACGTGGTGCTGTCCCTACCTCATCAAGCCGAAACGGAAGACGAGTTTCTGGGAATACTGTTCGCCGGGGCGCAGGATGCCGCTGGGGTAGCCGAGGCGATGGAACGCGGGCTGGTTCGGTGAGTCTGGGAAGAGTCCGGGTTCGAGGCAGAAGCCCTGGCGGAAGGCGAAGGGCTTAGGCCAGCGGCCTTGCACGGTGCCGGTGAGGAAGTTGCCGGTGTAGAGCTGCAGGCCCGGGGCGTCGGTGAGGACTTCGAGCGTGCGGCCGGAGGAGGCTTCGGTGACGAACGCGGCGGACATCAGGGGCGTGTCCGTGCCGAGGTCGTAGCAGTGATCGTAGCCACGGCCACGACGCAGCTGGTCGTGCGGGGCGCCGATACGTTCGCCGATTGCGTGCGAGCGACGGAAGTCGAACGGCGTGTTCGTGACGTCCATGAGTTCGCCGGTCGGGATGAGCGCCGAGGTGACCGGCACGAGTCGATCGGAGCGGAGCGTCAGGCGGTGGTCGAGGATGCTGCCTTGGCCGGCGAGATTGAAGAAGACGTGGTTCGTCAGGTTGCAGGCCGTCGGGGCGTCGGTCGTCGCCGCGAAGTCGATGGTGAGTTCGTCGGAGGCGTCGGGCAGGGTGTAGGTGACCGTCACGCTGAGCGTGCCCGGGTAACCTTCTTCACCGTCGGGGCTGACGTAGGTGAGGCGGATCGCGGAGGCGTCGGCGGTGCGGATCGCTTCGGATTTCCAGATGCGCTTATCAAGCCCGCGGAGGCCGCCGTGCAGATGGTTGCCGTTGTTGTTCTGGGCGAGGGCGACCGTACGGCCATCGATGGTCAGCTGACCGCCGGCCAGGCGGTTGGCATAGCGACCGACGGTGCTGCCGAGGAACGGATTGCCGGCGACGTAGTCTTCAAGCGAGCGGAGGCCGAGGGTGACTTCGCCGAGGCGGCCATGGACGTCGGGGACACGGATGGAGGTAAGCGTGGCACCGAACTCGCTGACCGACACTTCCATGCCGCGGGCGTTCGTGAGCGTGTGGAGCTGGACCGGCTGGCCGTCGATCAGGCCGTGCTGGCGACGCAGGGTAAGGCCGGCGCGGCGCGAGCGACGGAGAATCAGGAAGCCCGTGATCAGCAGGGTGCCATAGGTCAGTGCTTCGGGGGAGAGCATGCGGTAAGGTTGTTGGGTGGGTGGAGGGTCGGCAAATCAAACAGGATGCCATGGGGGGATGCTGGCATGGGGAACTGCTGCGAAGCGGGCCGCCGCAGGGCGGCCGAGGGTAGGGGCGTGGCTTTGCCGCGCCCTCCGACAAAGGAGTGCACGATGAATCGTGCCCCTGCCTGTAAAATCATGAAACAAAAAAGCCGCCTGGGTGGGCGGCCTGAATCTACTTCGCAGCATGCCAGCGTGCCAGCATGTCCCCTCGCGGCTCCGCCGCAGGCTTACTTCTTCTTCGTCTCGGCGGCGGCGGCGACCGATGTGGCTGGGAGGAGTCCGGTCCAGTCGGTCGCGATCCGCACCGCTTCCTGGAGCTGGATGTCGTACTCCGGCCAATCGTCGTCTTCGAGGGGATCGCGCATGCGGCTGGCTTTCTTGCTCTTCGCGGCCGCGCCGGCGCCATCCTTCTTGTCCTGTTCGATGGCGGCATCGAGTTTCACGTCGCTGACCTTGAAGGCCTTCTTCGCGTAGTCGGAGAGTTCGCGGCGGATCTGGTCGCGGAATTCGAGGTCGTCCTTGCGCTCGGTGCGGCGCTGGTCGAGCGAGAGGGACACGTCCTTGCGGACCTGGCGGCTCTTCGTCCAGTCGATCGTGCGGGAGAGCGTGAGGAATTCCGGGAGCTCGGACTGGCGACGGGCGGAGCCGGCGGCGAGCTGCGCGATCAGGTCGTCGGTCAGCTTGGCCTTCAGCCAATCGCCTTCGTCGGCCTTGGTCAGCGTAGGGGTGACGGAATCCCAGGGCAGCGGGCGATCGAGGTCGGCTTCGGACACGGGCAGCACCGAGTAGACGGAGGGCACGACGATATCGGCCGGGACGCCCTTGAGCTGGATGGAGGAGCCGCTGGGGGCGTACCACTTCTGGATGGTCACCTTCACCGCCGACTTAAGGTTCTTATCGAAGCGGCTCAGTTCGATGATGTTCTGGACCGAGCCTTTGCCGTGGGTGGTCGTATCGCCGACGATGATTGCGCGGCGGTGGTCATGCATCGCGCCGGCGAAGATCTCGGAGGCGGAGGCGGAGAGCTTCGAAGTCAGCACGATCAGCGGGCCGTTCCAGGCCACCTTCTCGTCTTCGTCGCGATAGTCTTCGGAGCGGCCTTGGCTGTCGCGGACCTGGAGGACCGAGCCCTTCGGGATGAAGAGGCCGGAAATGTCGACCGCTTCGGTCAGGAGGCCGCCGCCGTTCTTGCGGAGGTCCATGATGAGGGCCTTCATGCCGAGCGCCTTCAGCTTGTTGATGAGCTGTTCGATATCGGCGGAAGGGCTGGAGCCGGAGCCGTCAGGGTTCTTGCCGTAGAAGGCCGGGAGGTCGATGACGCCGAGCATCACCGTGCCGTTGCCGTTGGTGACTTCGAAGGCCTTGGCCGAGGCCATCTGGCCGACGAGCTTGATCTGGTCGCGCTTGAGGACGACCGTCTTTCGGCCGCCCGCGGCCATGTCGACGAGGAGGCGGACCGAGGAGCCCTGCTTGCCGCGGATGCGGCTGATGGCCTTCGAGAGGCGCATGCCGACGATGTCTTCCATCTCGCCCTTGGCATCTTGGCCGACGCCGATGATCTTATCGCCGGGCTTAACCTGGTGCGAGAGGTCGAGCGGGCCGCCGGGGAGGATGTCTTTCACCACGCAGTAGCCGTCTTCGTCGGACAGGGTGGCGCCGATGCCCACGAGCGAATTGCGCATCGCGATCTCGAATTCCTCCAGCGACTGCTGGGAGAAGAACGTCGAGTGCGGGTCGTACTGGCTGGCGTAGGAGTTGAGGAAGATCTCCTCGACCTCGTTCTGGTCGAAGTTGAGGTAGGTGCGGGACTTGTCGTAGCGCTTCTTCAGGCGGGCGACGGCCTCCTTCGTCTTCTCCGGGGTGATCTCCGGGAGGGCGTGGTCCTTGGGGGCCTTGGTGCTGCCCGTGCGGTCTTCGCCGAGGAGTTCCGAGAGCATGTCGAGGCGGAGGCGGCGGGCCCAGAGGGCGTCGGCGGCTTCCTGGTTGGCGGGCCACTCGGCCTTCTTGCGGTCGACCGGGAAGGTGCCCGGCTGGGTGAGGTCGATCGCCTGGTCGAGGGCGGCGAGGTTCGAGACCGTGCGCTCGTTGACCTTCTTCTTGAACAGGGAGTAGATCTCGAAGGCCGGGGTCAGGTTGCCGCGCTGCAGGTAGAGATCGAGCGTCTTGCCGTAGCGGTTGATGAACTCGTCCACTTCTTCGGCCGTGAAGTACATCTTCGCGCCGTCGAGGTTCTCGCAATAGGTCTTCACGACCGAGTTCATGTCCACCGAACCCATGTCCTTCTTACTGATATGGAGCTTCTCGAGAAGGGCCGCGGTGGCGCGGGTCTCGTTCTGCATCGACTGCGTGGTGGTGAAGCCGCCGGTCTGAGCGGAGGCCAGCGCTGCCATCATCAGGATTGGCAGCAGGAAAAGTCTGAGTCGCATAAAGGGAGGGTGGGGAACTTAGCGTAGGCGGGCGCTAAGTTCTTCGAGCCTACGTTTCTCGCCGGCAGTGAGCGAGCCGAATCCCCCGGACGAAATCTTATCCAGTAGCATGTCCATTTCCGCGCGGGCTTGGGCGGAAGTGAGTGGGCGGGATGAGGGATTCTCTTCAGTCGGAGTCTCGAAAGCGGGGCTCGGGGCGTCAGTCGGCATGGGTTCCTGCACCTGAGCGTAGCTGGGGGCCCAATTTGTCCGGTTGAGATAACGCCAGGCGAGCCAGCCGAAGATCAGGCCACCGAGATGGGCCGAGTGGGCGATGCCGTCATGCCAGGCGGGCTTCCATGCGCCCCACGCATGGCGGGCGGGGAATTCCGAGAAGCCCCAGCCGAGCAACGTGAAGAGCGCAGTCAGGATGAGCAGCCAGCGGACCTTGAGCGTGACGGGCAGGAAGAAGAACAGCAGCAACGTGATCTGATGGTCCAGCTTGTCGAGCAACGCCACGAGCATGAGCGCGTAGACCGCCGCGGAGGCGCCGATCAGCTGGCC